>NZ_JAVJNP010000143.1:0-5568 GCF_040217205.1 Coleofasciculus sp. A1-SPW-01
ATTTATTCGTCATCAATCATTTGTAGGGGCGGGTTTAGGGATTAACATTGAATGCCTCACCAATCAATGAACAACTTGCACCCGCCCTCCCCACTGTTATGCATTTGAATTAGGTATTAGTAGCGAGCAAGATGCTCGCACACCAAGGAGTTCGTCATTATTGACATTAACGTTTAAATGCCGAACAGCTTGTACCTAATTGGATTTAGTATTCTGAACCTCTAGGCACGTAGTCATCTTCATCTTCATCCCCCAACGGATCAATGGGTCTATAATCCACATAATCACTGGCAGGCGGTTCTACCTCTTGATCTGCTACAGATACCGTTGAGTCGTGGGGAGGACGACCTCTTTTTCTGGGTGGGGGTTCTATATCTATATCAGGGTTGGGGCTGCGACTCGGTGGACGCGAAGGGCGAGGACGACGACTAGGAGGAGTTGGTCTATCATCCCAGTCATTATCTACATCAGTCTCCCATCTGTCCGCAGGCGGTCTTGACGAACGAGTCGCAGGGCGTGGACGGCGTTTCCGAGAGCGTTCTTCTGGGGGATAGTCATCGGGAATGTTGCGGCTTCTCGGACGGCGAACCTCGGCTTCGTACCTGTCGCTGCGGTTATAGCGCGAATCGGCGGTTCCCCGGAGGCGACGACCAATGTAGGGATCTTCATCTTCCATCGGTTCGAGTTCGTCCAACTCAGCCACCTGGCGATAAACATTGCTCACCGGGCGTTCGTCATCGACAACTTTTGTATTGCGCTTGGCTTGTTCGGTGGTGATCCCTCGTAGACGAAGGGTTTCAACCGCGAAGAAAATCACAGAACCCGTCAACAGAAACTGACCAAACTGGAGAATCGGATCGAGTCGCCATCCCTGAAATACCAAAATAAAGCCGCACAATAGTCCGACAGCGGCGAAAAATATGTCGTGATCTCGTGCTAACTCCGGACGTACCGATCGCAAGAAATAAAGCCCTGCTCCGGCAACTGCCAAGAAAATACCCAGAATACTGGCTGAGTTCAGCCCAAAATTGACCATTGCTGCTCTCCTAAGTCAGTCCTATGGTAACGAGTTTTGCCCATAAATCTCTACCTTAACTGGCTATGCCAAAATTTGTTGACCCAGTTGGCAGAATAAAGCTTCACGCCTAGTCTATTCTACTCAAGTTCAGGTTTTGGAAGCTAGATAGGGAAAACAGGGCAGCGACTGGCTGGGCTACCCTGTTCCTGGACAAAGGGTTCAAAAACAACCGCTCAAGCTTAGGAGCGTTGGATTTTATCCTTCTGGCTGATAAAGATCAGAGCAACAGTGGCGGGAATCACCACAATTACCCCACCCAAAACGAGACTCCAGAAAAAGTTGGCTAATGAGGGTGTCATAGAACTTTAATCCTTGTAACTATTGTTCATACTCATTTTACCCTAACTCCCTCATCTCCCCTATTTACCCTTGATCACTGTTTCAATACGTTTTCCCTGCGACACAGAGCGCTGGCGGGGAATCCTTTTCTATAAATTGAGAGGCGTAGTGACTCGATTTAGCCACATAGATGCCTACTAAAACCACAGCAAACGCGAATCCGTTAAACAGACTTAAATGTTCTGAAAACAGAACCCACGCCACCAAAGCCGCCAGTACGGGATCAAGAAGCAGGAACACACCCACTAATCCAGAAGACAAGCGTTTGAGACTATATGCCTGTAGTCCTTGACCGACGACTTGACAGACAACCGCTAAACTGATAACCGATAACCAGCCTGAACCCGAAATCGGGAACAGTCTGTCTTCAGTTAGCAGGACAACGGGTAACGTTACTACTGTTCCCACTAAGCAGCACCACATAATAATATTTGTGGCATCCCACTTGGCACGCAGTTTTTCAATCAGCATCAAGTTGGCGGCGGAAAACAGGGCGGATAAAAACGCGGCAATATCTCCGGCAAAGTTATCCGTCGCGACTTGTAAATCATCAAGTCCCAGGGCAGTTGCCCCTACCATTGCCATCATCAACCCAATCAGAAACCGACTGTCAAAGTGTTGACCGAATATCAACCATACTCCCAGGGTTGTGAATAAGGGAGTCAGGTTGTGCAGGATGGTGGAATTAGCCACACCCGTTTGGGTAAGAGACCATGCCCAAAGTGCCAAACATCCCCAAAACATAACGCCAGCCGCAATTAACATGAGCCAATCGCGAACGGTATACTCTGACTTAGGTATAGATGATTGTTCATCGTGTTGCGATCGCACCTTTGACTGGTTCAATAGCCATAAGACGATAAAGGCAATCCAGAAGCGATTAAAGATGGTGGCAAATGGACCAAGTTCCCGTTCACTCAATCGGATAAATATAGCCGCCAGGGATAAAGCGACGATGGCTGTAAATATGGCAAATAGAGCCATCATCGTTGGGCTAGGATTGAGCTGAGATTGTGATAAGTGTAAGGGTTGAGTTTTCTGTATCATTTAAAGTTAAGAGGAAATAAGTTTATCGTTATAATTCTGATCCAAATAATCGATGAATTTCTTTCATTACTCTTTATCCTAGAGCAGCCCCTTTCTCCGCTCCCTCTGCTTTCACAAATCATTTCAATTTGATTGAGTGGGTTTTATTCGCATCATCCCAAATGAATCGCGGAAAGTCTCCCTTTTAACCAGGAGAATTTCCTTTGAGATTTAGGATTATAGAAGCTTTTACTTTTTAGCTAACGCTACTAAGTATCTTAAGGTTTCAGAGCGACTTAAATGGCTATTATTTTTTATTTTGTGACTTAATTTAATATTTTTTCACATTACACCGTATTCCTTAAAATAGTTGAATTTAAAGGAAGACTACTCATTTCACCAAGCGGTTTCAAATATAGAACAGGCGTATTATTTTAATCAGAACCTGCGATCGCCGTTACAATTGAGAGGATATCTCGGCACAGCAAAGAAACACCAGCTTTTGCAAAACTATGAGCAATGCGACTTACGATGAAATTTTTGGAGCGGCTCTCTCCCTACCACCAGGGCTAAGAGCCATGCTAGCTGAACACTTGCTCAAAAGTCTAGATGCCGTGGAACAAGCAGAAGTTGATGCACTTTGGCAACAAGAGGCAGAAGCAAGGATTCAAGCTATTGATCAGGGGCGAGTTGTACCCATTGATGGTCAACAAGTTTTACGTCAACTGCGTTCCCGGTATCAGCGATGATTTATGATTTTCATCCAGATGCTCAACAGGAATTACAGGATGCAGTAGCTTATTATGACAGCATCAACCAAGAATTAGCTCATGCATTTTTGGACGAAATAGAACACACTTTAGAAAATTTTGGTGATCGCTGTAATGCATCTACAACGTAAACCGAATTACTGGACAGATGAGAGATTTTTAAGGGAGTTACACGCGATCGCACTTTGACTTGCCAAGGCAGTAGTCCAAGCTACTGAGCTGGATTATGGGATTGGATCATCACACCCTCTGGCGTATAAACCTCCACTCGCAATTGGGCGTTATCGCTAATCACTTCCAACGCTTCACCCAAGGTCAAAATGTGATTAACAAGACCCGCATGAGCCTCTGAGTCTCCTTGCGCTCTAGCTGTCATCGCCCGTTGTTGCACCATCTGGACATAAGCGGGTGTTAACCGCACCTTGATCATCTTGTTGTCAAGCGTATAACTACAGATGCTGGGTGTCCCAGAGCAAGTCTGATTCAGATCCCGACGGGCTTGTTGCATCTTGACGGCTAACTGAAGCTGGTTTTGAGCCTGTTTAAGCGCACCTCGGTAGGGTTCAACCAAAGATTGTGCCTTAGCGTAGTAATAGGTCTCTTGGGGTACCTGATTGACATAGGTTAAGGCATTGCGCCAGTGAACCAGAGCGACTGACCATTGCTTATCGCTTTGAGAATTCGTCGCCAGTTGAGCTAACTGCACGCCTTGATTATAGGCATTGGCAGAAATTTGTTCTTGAGTTTTGCGATCGCGGGCTTTGGCAAGATTTGGTAAATACAGCGCCAATAACTCTTGGGCTTCCTCATAAGGAGTTGTCCCTTGGGGAATCTGTTTCAGACGCCGCATCGACGCTTGCCAAGTGGCATAAACCAATTGCCAGTCTGATAAGGATTGGGCAATTCCTTGACGCACTTCCGCCATCCGCGCCGCTTCTTGAGCCGCGTTTAAATGTTCCTGGGCTTTTCGTTCCTTAAGGAGTCGCTGATTAATTTCCTCTAAATTCGTCTTATACGCCTTAATTTTGGCTTTGGCTAAAGGTTGAAGATTGCTATCGGTGGGTAGCTGTTCCAATTTCGCGATCGCGTCTCGCCAGAGGTTCTGAACTTCCCGCCATTTCGACTCCGGATGTGGCGGATTTTGGCTCTCATACCCGGCTCTAGCCGCCGTTTTCAGTGCCTCTACCATATCCGCCACGGTTTCGGATTGGGACTGATAGACTTGGAGTTTTTGTTGCGCTTGGCGGCGGTAACTGGACCAAGGCGGAATCGCCGCTACTAATTGAATCGCTTCTTGTAACTGTTCTTGTGCTTCCAAAACCGCTTTTCCCGATTCTGGGTTTTGCAGGGTTTCTGCTGATTTTTGGCTTAACTGTTCCGCTTCTGGCAAAACCGTGCATTTACCCATGACACAAGGACGAGTCAGGGCATAAAGCGTACTAAAGAAAACCACCAAACTCAACCCAGCACCCGCTACTACCAAAGGTAGCCAGGATGATTTTAACCTGAGCTTGACTGACGGCGGTTGTTCGGATTCTGACTCATCGGCTTCATCGTTTACCTCCGGAATCGGTTGATCCCACGGATGGGATGACTCGGCTTGTGTTTCGTCCGAGTCTGAGTTTTGCGGAGTTTCCGTTTCAGACGGGGGGTTAGTCTCCTCTGTCTCGTTTGTTTCTACCGAATCCGCCTCAAAGGGTGTCGTCGTTTCGGGTTCAGGCAAATTTAGGAAGAGCGATCGCGAAATGTAAGGTTTCTTTTCTCCAGCTCTGAGCAGGTTAACTCTGGCTTGTTGAGCCACCAATGGATATTGGCTGCGGATCGTTTGTTCTAAAAAGGCGAGAATCTCATCTTGATCCAGCGTCGCCTCGGCGGGATGCTGTACCCAAATCGCTAACCGTTTATCACTTCGCCGACACCGAATTTGAACAGGAGTGCTCTCATGCAGGTATGACTGCAAGTCCTCCTGTAAGCAGTTGCCTAAATCCGTTAATTCCTCTGGGCGCGTCGCTGTTTTCATTTGCTCAAAGTTTGAGCGCTACTCTCAAAATTTACACTCCATTATGACGTATTAGTAATGGAGCTGGGGAAGAAGCGAGATCAGGGCACGATAGTATCCATCCGTGTCAACTTAAGCTCAACCCCTCACCCCCAGCCCCACTCCCACGCCGGGGAGAGGGGAGCGGGGAGAGGGTTCCCCTTCTCCCGTGCAACAAAAGCGAAGCATCCTCTGTCCTCCCCCCTGCCAAAAAAGCGAAGCATCCTCTGTCCTCCCCCCTGCCAAAAAAGCGAAGCATCCTCTGTCCTCCCCCCTCTTGTAGGGGGGAACGAGGGGGGTAGGGGGGAACGAGGGGG
>NZ_JAVJNP010000144.1:0-64583 GCF_040217205.1 Coleofasciculus sp. A1-SPW-01
TTGTTTCATGGCTAAACTATACCACCTCATGGGATAGAAAGAGAGAGATTGAAAATACTTCGGGGATTGACCCCTCGCATTTTCCGCTATCCCCCTACCCCTTACTTCGTTGAAGGGGTAGCCCCTCGCGATTCGGGTGGATTTTTTTGAGAGGTGATCAGTAGATTCCCACATTAAATGGCTAAACCCGCCCCTACATACAATTGACAGATGTTCCACCCATTATTAGTAATTACTCAGTTGCTGAGGATCGGGAGCAAAGGCTAACCAGAGAGGAAATTGCAGAATTGAAAGGCTAATCTGGTCTTCTGTTTCATCTACAATAATTAAAGGAAGTTGCTTCTGGGTCATTAAGCGATCGGCTTTTTGCACGAGGGCGGATGGTTCCTCAAATAAAACGACCCCCCGTTCTGGACCAAAATCACTGCGGGCAATACCCAGACAATCCTGCAATCCTCTGCGCCACTCTCCTAGCCGTTCAGGGGTATTGGCAAGAACCAAGGTTCGTAGTCTATCACCGTAAAGCGTCCGCATAACAGACATCACGGCGGAGGCGACCAAAATATTTTGCAAGCGGCTACCGATAGTGCGAATCGCCCCACGCCCCCCTTGACTAAAAAACCAATTGGACACTCGCTCCGCATGAATTGGCTCAAACGTGCGACGCAATTGCCAAGGCGGACCATAATAATCTGGCATTTTCCGGTATTGGTCAATAATGTCCCGAATTTGCTGGATCTGATCCTGAAACGCCTGTTCAGCAAATTTGGGTGTAGGAGAAGAAACTGGCGGCTGAGGTTCATCCATCCTAGGTTGGGAGAATTCTGCCGTCGGTTCGGCTAATTCTAACTCTTCCGCCGCTACAACCAAGTCTTGTAAACTGCCAACCAAATAGTCTTTAAAACCCTGCACCCGAATTGCCAATTCTTGAGATACCCCAGCAAATGTGGTTCGCATTTCCGTGCGAATGCGTTCTCGGCGGCGTTCTAGTTGCTCCACAGAAATTAAAAGGGCTTGCTTGCGCTGATCTAATTCGCTTAACCCCTCTTGGAGCATTTGTTGGATGGTGGCTTGGGTTTTGGTTAACTGGTCAGATAAAATCTGATTTTGGCTGGCTTGTAGCTGGGCAATTTTTTGCCTCAACTGTTGTTCTTGCGCCTCAAGATCCGCGATCGTTTGAGTTAAATTCGCGACGGTTTCCTGTTGGTTTCTTGATGGTGTCATCTGACTATCATCTGGCGCAGGTAAGTCTAAAGCATTTGAAGAGTCAGCTTGGGGTTGTGTCACGTCAGATTGGTTAGATGAATTAGTTAACGGCTCAGAGCGTTCTGTTTCGGGTTTTTGCTCTGGAGAGTCTTGATCAAATTCCTCAGAGATTGGTTGTTGTTCTAAATTGGATTCTTGGGTTTGTGGTTCGTCTGAATTCATTGAATAATTAATATCTGATAATGATTTACATTCCCAACCCCTAAATGGTGGGATTATTCTCAAGGGCGAGTTACCGGGCAAGAGAGCCTTTGTTACAAGGTGTTCTCAAGCCTAAACGTTAGATTTCTAGCAAGGCATATCGGAAAGTAGTCTCAACTCTGGGGACAGCGCTCCTCTAAGCAACGTTTAAGCTGTTTGGGATCAAATAAAATTGGCAAGAAGTGGATGCTATTCACTTCCTTAAAATAGAAAAGGATTGGAAACGATGACCAGAATATCCGCCAATTTGACCAGTCTTTATACGGAAAACGGCGAATTAAAGTCTGGGAACGATAGACATCCAATGCGGTTTCGGTAAATTGCAGACGGATGGTTACCGCTTGAATCATTAAAAATAACCCGAAAAGAGCAATGAGTAAACCGACCCAAATTTGGAGCAGCACAATCGGTATACTGCCCAGAACCAATACCAAAGGAATCGCGTAGCTAGGGGCAAGTTCGATGGTTTGGGTTGATGAAGATGAAGAAGTAGCAGAGGTCACTAGACTAAATTCCCGTTGTTTATCGACACAAATGATCTATTTTAATATACCTCTAACTACAGAACTGCACTGCCTGTGCCTTGGAACATCAGCCACGACAAAAAAAAGTTAGTGATGAAAATTGCCAGTAAAGCCGTGACGACTGCCGTTGTCGTGGATTGACCAACTCCTTTGGCTCCACCACTAGTGGTTAATCCCCAGCTACAGCCAATGACGGCTATCAGCATCCCAAATACAGCGGCTTTAATCATCGCCGTAAACAAATCCCAGATTCCCAGGAAATTCCGGGCGGAATCCAGAAAGACAGATTGAGGAATATTGTAAAGATTAACAGCAATCAATACGCCGCCCGTCATGCCGAGAATAATTGAGAGAATTGTCAATAACGGCAGCATTAGAATGCAGGCAATGACACGAGGGATGACCAAATAATCAATGGGATCGGTTTTGAGCATATAAAGTGCATCAATTTGTTCAGTCACGCGCATTGTGCCAATCTCAGCCGCAAATGCTGAACCCACTCGTCCGGCAATCACCACAGCCGTTAATACAGGCGCAAGTTCCCGGCTCAATGCCAGTGCCAAAACCCCTCCAATGGCTGTAGTTGCCCCAAAGTTAATAAATTCTCGCGTTACCTGAATTGTAAACACGGCACCGATAAAAGTAGCCGTGATCAGGGCAATGGTGAGTGAATCAGGACCAACAACTGCCATTTGCTCCAGGGTATTGCGTCGGTAGATTTTGCCACCGAGAAGATGAACGATGACTTGACCGCCTAATAAAATGGCAGCTAGCAAGCGCTGGAGCCACAATCCCAAGCTAGAGGAAGAGGTTTCATTCATTCATTCGTCATTTGTCATTTGTCATTTGTCATTTGCCCTTGTTCACTGTTCACTGTCCAAGGACTATCTGCTTTCATTTGATTCCACACGGAAACGTTCTACAGAATTGAGTAGATCTCGTGCCACACCAACTAAGTTTTGCAAGGCACTGGATACCCGTTGGGCTTCCTGAGAGGTTTCTTGGGCAGTTAGTTCAACCGATTGCATGACTTGGGCAACAGCACGGGATGTTTCGGTTTGTTCAACTGTATCCGCTTTAATTGCCCGCACCAAAGCATCAATGCGATTGGACACTTGGATAATATCTTCCAATGCTTGTTTGGCTTGCTCTGCCCGTTTGGTTCCATCAATAACCTGCTGGGTGCCTTCTTCCATCGCCGTCATTACCGACCCGGTTTCGCTTTGAATCTGCATGACGATTTGCTCAATTTCTTTGAGTGCCTTGGCTGAACGATCTGCCAGTTGCCGCACTTCATCGGCAACGACGGCAAACCCTCGACCTGCCTCTCCAGCTCGAGCTGCCTCGATACTGGCATTGAGAGCTAACAGGTTGGTTCGGGATGCAATTGTGGAAATTACGGCGACAATCTTGGAAATTTCCTGGGAAGATTCAGCCAATCGCTTGACTTTTCGGGTTGTTTCTGCTACAGTTTCCCGAATTTGCAAGATGCCTGCCACCGTATGTTCTACCGCGTGACCGCCTCTGTGGGCGACATCCGCAGCAGTGTGGGCAACTTCCTCGGCTTCCCGGGCGGCTTCAGCGACTCGCTGAATGGAGTCGGTCATCACCTGAACGGAGTTGAGGGTAACCGCTAGTTCCTCGGCTTGGCGCAAGGCGTCATTGGATAAACTGCCAGCAAATGCCGCGCTTTCAGTCGAACCCTTGGTCACTTTACGGGCGGCATCTTTTACTTGTTGAACGATTTCCCGCAGATTTTGAATGGTTAGGTTAAAGGAGTCAGCCACTGCTCCCAAAACGTCGGCTGTTACTTCAGCTTGTACCGTTAAGTCCCCGCGTGCAGCTCCTTCAACATCATCTAGCAATCGAATTACCTGGCGTTGCAGGTCTTCTTTGGCTTGCTCTTGTTCTTCGGCTTTGCGGGTGGCTTCGCTGGTGGTGGTTAGGATCACTCGCGCCATCTGGTTGAAACCTGAAGCCAGTTGACCGAGTTCTCCCTCGGAGTAGATCGGGACACTGACATTAAGATTTCCCTGAGCAACGGCATCAAACTGGGTTTGTAAATCCACTGTGACTTGTTGAATCTGGCGAGTGGTGATCCGACCCAGAAACAGGGTAATGCCAAAACTAGCCGCAAATGCTGCACCACTGGCTAAAGCATGGGCAAATTTGAGATTCGCGATCGCGGCGGGTTGAGCTTGCCCTTGGGGTACTGAACTTCGCGCAGCAATACTTTGTGCCGAAAAACTGACTAAGGCAACGACAAAAGCGGAGGCAATCCCAGCCGCAAACGACATAATCCACTGTTTATGATGGAGGGAGGCATTTTCAAAGGGAGCCAGCCACCCTTGATCAACATTAACGATAGGTTCATGTCCCCCCTCTTTGGCTTGACTAAAAACTGGGAGTTGTTCAGTTGAGCTACCAATACTGAAAATTTCTTCATCACTATCAACTGAGCGATATTCCTGAGCCGATTGCTGGTGAGCAGCTACACTATCTCGGACGGCATCGCCATTTTCCCTAACTCCCTCACTTTCGCCACCTGTTGGTATGACTCCGCTGTTACTTAAAACATCAAAATCTGATTCACTCGCGCCCGAGTCAGCTAATTCATCCTGATCGTCTATGGCGAAATCGGGAAGAGAGCCTAAATCATCTTCAAATACATCAAAAGCGTCTAAAAAGTCTTTGTCCGTTTCAAGTTCTGAGAAGTTCTCAGCCTCAGCCTCAGCCACTTCATCCATCGTGAATGAGTCATTGCTGAAAGCATCGTCAAAGCTCTCAAAGTCGAAGTGCTCATCGGGAGCGTTAAATCCATTTTGATCGAAGTCTGATTCATCCTGAGTGTACTCCTGGCTTTCAAATGCTTCAATCGCCTCATCTGTTTCCTCAGCCGAATAGTCAAACTCATCGGTATCCGTTGGTAAACTTGCGCCCAACTCCCCTGAATTCATCAGTAGGGTTTCGTCTTCATAAACGGGGTGGTCTTCATATGACTCGTCAATCGATTCATCATGCCAACCCTCCATTTCCTGATCAACGTCCGATAAGTCTTCATCGAAATGGGATTCTGACTCATAAGAGGGTGGATTCTGCTCCTCAGCATTTTCAAATTCAGGGGCACTACCGGGAGGCATGACAAATGTTGCTGCCGTATCATCCTCAGACTCCGCTGAAAAGTCCTCAAAGTGATCCTGATAATCTGCCTCGCTAAAGGGGGTATCATTTAAATCAAAATCACTCGCTCCTTCCTCATAATTTTCTGGGTAATTTGCCTCGCTAAAGGGGGTGTCATTTAGATCAAAATCACTCGCTCCTTCCTCATAATTTTCTGGGTAATTTGCCTCGCTAAAGGGGGTGTCATTTAGATCAAAATCACTCGCTCCTTCCTCATAATCTTCATAGTCTACCTCAGCAAAGGGGTTGTCATTTAGATCAAAATCACTCGATGACTCATAAAGATTGTCAACATCACCACTCTCTTCGTCTAAACCGCGCAAGGCAAATGGATTGGATTCATCTACAGAACTTGGCTCATCCGTCGTCTCTGATTCAATAGCTGAACTATCCAGGGGTTCGGCAAAGGGCGAAGATGAGGTTGAGTCAAAATCATCCCCTAGTCCCGCTTCATCTAAATCTAAAGCCCCTAAATCGAAATCCTCAGACTCATCAATTTCTTCCGAGTCTTGCCAGGTTTCTAATGTAGGTATCTCATTCAAATCATCGGTTTCATCAATATCGTGGAAATTGTTATCGAAGTCCTCTGTGGATGGGGGTGAATCGACAGAATCGAATTCGCTGGACAATTGATTAGCATCTTCTAGACCTTTATGGGCATATTCGATAAAATCAGGTTCAGACGTTAAATTAAGAACTTGCTCATAGTGTTCCCGTGCTTGCTCGTACTGCTGTAGACCATAGCAACAGATATGACCCTTAAGTAACAAAGCACTTGGATCATCGGGATACTCTTCAATCAACCGACTAATAAGATCGGCAGCTTCTTGGTATTTACCTTGTGCATAAGCCGTTTGTGCGTGTGTATATTCCTGAACGTAATCTGTACTTGATGCCATTGACCTCCTCCCTTTGCTCACCAGGAAAAAGTAACAAACAAAAGGTTGCTCTCTTTTTCCTTTCTTTTACTGTTCATTCATGCTGCCCACCGCGCTGCTCGTAGAATTGCCACCTGATCGAGAAGTCGTAAAAATTGATTAGATTCTGGATCTAATAACCACTCTCCTTTTAAAAAAGGTGCCATCGTATCCGGAACATTCATTGCCATTTGTAATTGCTCCACATCTAACCAATCCATGTCCACAATTCGCTCCACGGCTAAACCAAGCATTGTATCTTGATCTTCGATGGCAATGACGGGAATTTCTGATCGGTCTGTATTCACAGGGATCGGCTCTCCCAGAAATTGACCCAGATCACCAACCCAGATAACCCGACCTCGCATATTGATCGTCCCCAATAATAAGGGGGAAGCATTAGGGATGGGGGTGATCTGGTTGGGAGATGGCTCAAGCACTTCTTTAATCCCAGTCGCTGGCAAAGCAAATTCCATACCAGAAGGGACGTAAAATCGCAAGTGTAATTCACCCTCAGGACTTTCTAGTTCTTGCAATTCTGGGGCTTGATCTTGACCAGTATCTGTTAAAAAATCCGGATTTCCAACCATTCGCAGCTAGAGTCTTAACTATATTTATGACCTGAGTAGCTGTTTGACTGTGCCAATCAACTCGGTGGGCTGAAAGGGCTTAGCGATGTAAGCATCTGCCCCTTGCTTCATGCCCCAATATCGATCAAATTCTTCGCCTTTTGAAGAACACATGACCACGGGTACATTTTGGGTTTTGGGATCAGCCTTTAAACGACGACAGACCTCGTACCCATTCATACGAGGCATAACAATATCCAATACCACTACATCAGGACGAGACTGCAGAATATGTTCTAAGGCTTCTACTCCATCACTTGCCACAGAGACCGTCAACCCACTGCCTTTGAGGAGGTCTGAGATCATCTGTCGCTGTGCCAAACTGTCTTCTACAACCAAAACTGTACTCATAACCCCCTACCTGACTTGCCAATAAGCGCACGAATTTTGAACGTGAACTGAGCTGTATCGTTGAGCTATACCCTTAAACATAGATAGAGTAATGATTAATGTATCCTTTATGGTAGCTTCATCCTGAACTGATCCCTTTCTCTATTGTGACAGGCTTAACTGCGAAATGGAGCTAGGGCGCATCGCTGTATGAGTCTATGAGGTGATTGTAGCGGAAGAATTACCTTCCTGCGTGTTACATGATGATCACTGTTGTTAAGCCGATGCTGATTTAGTAATATCGGTTGCCTTGACCTCCTCCTCTAGGACTTGGCGGGAACTATCGAAATTCATTTTTTCCGGATCTCCCGGACCTACGTATTTCTCCAATAACATCAACAGCTCACTAGCTCCAAACGGTTTAGTCAAATAGTCCGTTGAGCCTACCATGCGAGCTCTCACACGGTCAATAAAGCCATCTTTGCCCGTCAGCATAATGATTGGAGTTTGTCGAAATGTCGTCGATTGTCGCAACATGCCACACAGTTCATATCCATCGAGTTGGGGCATGACTAAATCACAGAGAATTAGAGCCGGTTTGATTTGGAAGAGTAAGCTGAGAGCTTTGAGGGGATTTTGAATTGCCGTTACTTCATATCCTTGGGCTTGCAGCATATACTCGACGGTTTTGCCCACTGCCTTGTCATCATCAATACAGACTACAGAAGGTGCATGATCTGCACGGGTGGATTCCCAAGGTTGTCGAACGGCGAGGGTTTGTTGAGGTGCTGACGTCAGCAATTGAATCCAACCCCGTTGGATATAGGGGTAAATGGCTCGGGTGACAGTCAGGATGTCACGATTGAGATAGCGAGCCATCTGTCGCAGAGAATTTTTGCCATTCGCCCACCGTTTGAGGGTTCTAAATGCATTCTCCGGTAATGCTGCCTTTAATTTCGTTTCATCCGTAATCAGTGGGCATTGATTAGGGGATTGGATATGGGGATGAAACTGCTTCCACTCCTGGACTTGCTTCATAATCTTGGTCACTAGGGGGGCAATTTCTAAGGTGGTGAGTTGGGGCGCTAAGGCTGGATCAACCTCGAAGACAAAATATCCATTGTGGAGGCTCAACAGGTCAAATAGGGTTTCATGTACCATACTGTGGAGAATGCTGCGCCCTTGAGCTGGCGTGATAATATGGTTTTCTAGCAACGCCCAAAGATAGCCATATTCGGGAGCATTGGTCGAAGCAATCGACGGTTCTTCGATGTCATCCAAAGCTGCTTCAGCTCGATAGCGACGCAGGTAATCGCGCAGTCGTGACAAACTGTGATCACTGTTTGCCGCATAAGCAATTTGTCCGTTGAGAAAAAAAACAAACCAAAATGGTCCAGGGCAACGGGGTGGGGTCGCGAGGTGAGAGCGTCCCTGGATAAATTTATGAGTCAAATCACTACCAGAGTTATGGGTGTGGAAGCTTTGCGCCTCAACTAAAAGTTCTCCTGTGCGCTGACCCAGTTCGATCAGTTGCAGGATACTGCGGATATCAATTTCATTTAACGTTCCCTGCATTTTAAGGAAAATGTACTCCTAAAACCTTGCGTTCAATGCTGAGGCGCGAATGGTCTGTTGGGTTACCAAGTTGCCTGCCATCTTAACCTCAACCCCAACTTGATGCTTTACCACCACCGCTGACTGACCCTGTTAAGATAACATCCAATTAGGTTGGAATGGATCGTTTAACGGATGTGTTTCAACAGAGCAATTTAAACTTTAATTTTAACTTTGCTCAAGAGAGCCATTGGAATTTATAGAAGAAGAGTCAATCAAAACCTCCATGTATTCAGTATAATTGAGGACTCGACTTGCTGTAACACCTCCTGATCAGGCGGATTGGACGGCGGTGAGCGATCGCTGGCGTTAATCACCAATTAGCAGGGTTGGCTAGAATACAGGGACAAGGCAATGGCTTCAGGAGACGAATTAGCTAAATTCAACAAAACAATGCAGCTTGTCCAACGAGGGGTCTCTTAAGCCAAGGCTAAGCATACTCCTAAAACAGTAACCAGAAAACAGCAATCGAGTTATTGAAGCTAAAATTTTATAGCCAATGGAGTAGGATCGAGCAAAAAGCTGGTGTCTGTACCAGCCAAGGACTTATAATCTCTTATAGAAATTCATAACTAATTGTAATACAGCCAAAGTCATGCATCGAGAATGGCTTCGTTCAATAAACTTCAACTACCCCGCGCTACTGACATAGAGCGCGAAGATGGTGAGGAATAGGGGTTCAATCAGCTAAGGCTACTCTGTTCCTAGCTTACCTAAACTTGCCCTTTAAGAAGGGTTGAGTTGGAGATATAGCACTACGCACTAAGGTTAGGACAAATGAAGAAAAATTCAAATCGCTCAATCCCTTGTCAGGTAAGCTTTTGTCTTCACTATTGCAAGAAAGCCTATTGCCTATTCCCTCCCCGCGTAGCGCTATATGTAGCATTTCTCGATCTGTCAGGACTATCCGGTGGTAGCTTAGATTCAGGACAATAATCCAAGACACGGCTACCTCTGTCACTTTCTAAAAGCTAGCATTGTAGACAAAGCTGCTCGGTCTATAAATCAGGGTTAGCTCTGAGAACATCAGGAGCAGTGCGACCAGCAACCCAATCAACTAAGATTTAGTTCAGGTTGGCTTAGTCAAGAATTGGGTACAAGACAAGTAAAGAGGACGATCAGTGTGCTGTATCTAGCAGAAGTCAAAAAGCAGAAAACTGGCCCTTTTGGCGGCAGTAAGACCGAACTCAAACTGCTGGCTTGTCAGCGGAATGATCAGAGTTGGAGCGCTGTCCCAGGTGATGAAATCATCCCAGGAGACGAAGCCGGTGGTATGAGCGATGGGGCTTTGGCAATTGTCAATGTCAGTAACAATCGGATTCAAGGCGAAGTTGAGCCAGCCGGGACGAGACTGGCGAGCATCTTACAAAATTTTTCGCGTCTGTTGGACAAGGCGAAAAGTCAAGAAGAAGAAATTGAACAGTGGAAGCAGTCCTTGACGTATCAAAGTCAAGAACTCAACCGCCGCGAGATGGAAATGGAAGCGCGGTTGGAACAGATGCAAGCCATGGAGGAAGAGGTTGAACAAATCGATCAGCAGCGTCAAGACTTAGAAAGTACGAAAGAGGAAACTGAACGCCTCAGAGAGGAGTTTGATCGAAAACAACAGGAACTTGAAGGCGCTTGGGAACATCTGCGCGGTGAACAGCGGCGTTGGGATGAGCAAAAAGAACAGCTGCAACAAACTTCGGGTTTAAGTGAGGACGATGTTGCGGCGATGCAGGAGTTGCTCGATCGCCTATCGACGGCTGTCGCTCCTACAGATACTGTGCGGGAACAGTTGAATCAAGCGTTTGACATCATTGATCAACAGCAGTCAGAACTAGATAGTGACTGGCAAAAACTAGACAATCAGCGCCAACAAGCAGAGCAACGCCAAACCGAAATTGACGAGCAAGCTGAGGACATTCACCAGCGTAAGCAAGAGTTAGAGCAGGTTCAAACCTCTTATGAAGAGGCACAAGCGGAATTGAAGGTGCAGCGGAATGCCTTGGAGATGAAGCAGGAATCTGTACATCTACTCAGCCTGCAACTTCAAACTCATCAAGAGTTACATCAAGAACTTGCTCGTTTAGCGACCAGTTCAGCCGATGTCAAAATTAGTCAAGAGGTTGACATTCAAGCGCTGGAAAATATGCCCCTAGGTGAACTCCAGGAAATCGTGCAAAATTTACAGCAAGATTTGGAGAGAGTGGTGCGCTTTGTCAACGACCAGGAAGAGGAACTCACATTCCAGCGCCAAGCGGTTGAAGAACTGCAAGATAAAATTAATAATGCGAGTGAGTACGATCGCATTAGTTTGGAAAGTGAGCTAGCCGACGAGCAAGACCGCTACCAAATGTTGGATGAAACCCTCGTCGGTCAACGCCGCAACCTGCGGGAGAGGGAAGAGATTTTAAATCAGCATAATCGAGTTTTACGCCGTCGCCAGGGAATTAGTGAAGGGGGTAGCACCGATACCCATAAAATCGACCTCGGTCCTGTCTTAAACCAGCTCGAGGAACAGCGACAACAGCAGGAAAGCGAACTGGAAAAACTGGAAAACCAAGTTGACCAAATGCGCCAAAGCATTAGCCAAGCCGAGGAAATGCTGACTCAGCAAGAAAGTGAGCAAGAAACTCAACGCTCTGAGTTACAAAACTTGGAAGAAAACTGGCACTCGATGAAACAGGAAGTCGCTGAACTGTGGAGTCAAGTAAATCTGTATCAAGAACTCTTACCGCCCAAGCAAGAGGCTCTGAATCAAATTCGCCAAATCCTCGACGCGATTGCCCAAGCCCTGAATCAAATTCAGGAAGTTGGCGATTATCAACTCCAAGCCATTTCCGAAATGCGGCAAACGGTTGATAGCATGGTGGAATCACCTGAACTGGCGGCTTCCTAGAGCTGAGGGTGTCGGGTGTCGGGAATGTAGGGAAAGCGTGACAGCTTAGTCCCCTTGGCTATTTCGCCAAATAATCCAATCCCCTTCGACTTGAGCGCTTGCCCCTCCGGGAAAGGATGAGGTGCGAGAGCGATTGGGCGCCTCAATTAAAGCCGTAATCGCTTCAATTTGCTCAAAATTGGTAGCTGTCGGTTGGACAATCGTCAGAAACTGCCGAATCGCACGACGTTGTAGGGCGAGATCAGCTTGTCGTAAGATTAAACGATTAAGTTTGAGCGTCGTAGTGGGTTCATTCTCACTCATAGAACCCATGGCTTGCTCTCGTAGCGATCGCGCCGCTGTCTCTAGATACTCCACATCAGCGCGTAACAGTTCCGCTGTATGACCCAGAGCCGTTTCCACCCTCGGATTAAAATGAGTTTTTAGATAAGGCAGTACCTCTTGGCGAATGCGATTGCGAGCATAGCGGAGGTCTTGATTATAGGCATCCAACCAAACCGGGAGGTGCTGTTGCTCCACAAACTCCCCCGTTTCTCTACGGGTAACCTCTAGCAACGGGCGTACTAGCTGTACCCCGGCTACCAGAGGACGTTGCCAGGTCAGGGATTGGAGACCATCAACCCCCGTCCCTCGAATCAGATTATACAAAACCGTTTCCGCGCGATCGCTCTGGGTGTGAGCCGTGACTACATATTGATATTGATAGGTTTGGGCAATCTTACCGAGTGCCTGATAACGCCATTGTCGAGCCGCTCCCTCACTTGTAGTCACTTGATCCGCAATTTCCAGATAAAAAGGAATCGCCCAACTCTGAGCCACTTGTTCAATGTGATCTGCTAGCCCCTTGTCGGCGGGCCAACGGTGATCACAATGCGCGATCGCTAATTGCCATTTCCACTTCGGCTGCAAATCTAAAAGCAGTTTCATTAAACAGAGGGAATCTTGTCCCCCCGATACCGCCACCAAAACAGGGCGACTTGGCGCTAATAGCTGCCTTTGCTGTAGCGTTTGATGAAGACGGGCGTGAAGTAGCGTCCAATCTGAACGTTGAGACATTCGTCATTTGTCATTCGTCATTCGTGAGCGAATAGAGAAAAGGGTGGTGTAGAGTTTTGAGCTAAAATCATAACGGCTCCATCGTCCCCAGCTCCCCCCGCTTCCCCCGCTTCCTCAACTTCCCCAGCTTCCCCAACTCCCCCTGCTTCCTCATTTCCACCAACCTACTGAACGTTACTGATTACTTTGCCAACCTTCTTGACTCATTTCTTGCCAAACATCATCGAGAAGGGAGTCTGTCTCATTGTCCTCCTCTTCCTCTTCCTCTAAGGAGGAAAAATCACCTAAATCAAACTCATCTTCATCACTAGCAGAGGTTTCATCAAAATCGAGTTCCTTATCACTTTCTGTGGAAATCGATCCCAAATCTAGCAACTCCTCGTCGTTGCTGGTGCTTTCCTCTTCCATCTCCAACTCTTCTTCGATGCTGCTGGAGAGTTCATCAAATTCATCATCAAAGCTAGCTGATGTATCTTCCTCCTCAGCAGAGAGTTCCTCTAAATCACTCTCAAAGCTGACAGGTGACTCTTGCTCTTCCTCAACAGAGAGTTCATCGAAGTCACTCTCAAAGCTGACGGGTAACTCTTCCTCCTCACTAGGAGACATTTCATCGAAATCACTCTCAAAGCTGACAAGTGGCTCTTCCTCCTCACCGGGAGACATTTCATCGAAATCACTCTCAAAGCTGATGGATGGCTCTTCCTCCTCCTCGGTAGAGAGTTCATCGAAGTCGCTTTCAAAGGTAACAGGTGGCTCCTCTTCTTCTAGCCCCTCCATGGAAAAGCTTGTCCCCTCATCCATGAAGTCACCGAGGCTGTCTTGCTGTTGATCCTCAGCAGATAATTCATACTCATGATCCGCCTCATCCAGACTCATCGACGGCTGTTCTACATCAAAGTCCTCATCCATGCTGATTGAGGACTCTTCCTCAGCCAAATCATCCTCAGTCTCAGTGTCTCCACTGACGGGTGCTACTGGTGTTTCATCCTCAGCCACCTGAGGACAAAATTCCAGATTGATTCTCACCTTGCCTTTTTGCCAGCCACCAGAACTAAATCGCAAGACTTCACAGGAGATACCCTCCTCACTAAACCAGGCATTTTTGTCTTGAGTCCATTCGCTCAATCCATGCTCAAGCTGCGTTTTGATCGCGTCCGCCAATTCGCTTACTCGAAAGGTACGATGCCCAATTAAGATTTGCGCTGATTCGTCAACGGATAAGACTTCACCACTAGCGAGTGGCTCAAACTGATTATCTACGCCCATTTTCCCCGATTAACGTTCTACTTGTGTGCTTAATGATTTACAAATTGGGTCATGCGCTGGATCATCCAGGAGTAAGCGATTTGGTCGTCGCGTTGATTAATCCTGGAATACCTAGAAGAACCAGCCGTAGGAATGCAATCCTTTACCCAATAGATTCACCCCAAGATAACAAATCCAGACTACAACAAATCCTGTTGCCGCTAAAATTGCTGGTCGGCGTCCTTGCCACCCTCGGGTAATGCGAGCATGAAGGTAAGCGGCAAAGACTAGCCAGGTAATTAATGCCCAGGTTTCTTTTGGGTCCCAACTCCAATAGGAACCCCATGCCTCATTTGCCCAAACTGCACCCGCAATAATGCCAATCGTCAGCAACGGAAATCCTAGCCCGATAATCCGATAGCTAATATTATCTAACGTATCTGCTAAGTTGAGGCGTTGGGGAGAAAGGGTGGGAAGGCTAGCCAATTCAGGTGTAGAGGTAACAGCATCCAGAACGGCTGTACTTGTCGAACCTGACGTGTCTTGCCAACTCATCGCCATTGGCCCATTATCACCACTACCCTGGGGCTGAAGGTTATCCTGATTCCGTTTAAGCTGATAGGACGCCGTCCCCGTTGATTCCGGTTTACGGCGGAAGCCACCTGTACCCACGGAACTCCCTCGCAGTTCAACATTTTGACCCCGAGTCACGACTAAAAAGGCGATCGCTAATAGTGATCCCACCATTAATGTGGCGTAACTGAGCATCATCACGCTGACGTGCATCATCAACCAGTTGGATTTCAACGCCGGAACTAACGGTTCCGCCTGTTGCATATCAGATGGTAGTGACAGGGCGGCAAAGGCGGTAATTCCCATGGCAACTGGAGATGTAACCACGCCCACCCAACGACTCGCGCTCATTTTTTCCGCCACCAGATGCATCGCGGTGATGCCCCAGGCTAAGAAAAAGAGCGATTCATAGAGATTGCTTAAGGGAAAATACCCCGCACTCAGCCAACGGGCACCGAGTAAGGCGGCGATACAGAGGTTGGCGATAATCATACCCGTTCCGCCCAAGGTGGGCAGATAGGGGATGTTCTTGAAGGCTGCACCAACCCAATACAGGAGCATGGTGACTAGGAGAACTGCAAATGAAATATTATCTAAGCTGTTTTGGAGTGAAACTAGATCCATAAATACGCTTCTCGACTTAATCGTTTAGAAATGAAATGCCGCGCTTATATTATCCTATCGGGATTGTTGCCCTTGACGAGAGGCGAAAAAGATAATGATAACGATTTTTTGGATTATTAGTCATTTGTCATTTGTCAGGGAATGGGGAATGGGGAATGGGGAATAGGCTGTCATGCATTTAAATTGGGAATGGGTAGCGAGCAAGATGCTCGCACTACCTCGCACTACAAGGATGAGAGCCATTATTGACATTAAGGTTTAAATGCCGAACAGCTTAGGCAATAGGGAACAGGTAAGGTAGAGTTTTGAGTTAACTTCCTCATCTCCCCCATCTCCCCCGAATCAAGGGGAGGGTATCGGAGAAGAAGGAACCGGAACTGGATTGGACGGTAGTATCGTTTTTAGCTTGACAAATAAGTCAAAGCGTGTATTTCGCTGATCTTCTACGGCTGTCGTCAAACCGATCGCGCGGATTGCCTGCATCATCTGATCAAGTTGAGAGGGAAGTTGAGGCAAATTTAAATTATCTCGATTTAAGAGACGCTCAACCTCAATGAAAACTTGACCATTGTGGGGACTGGGTTTGGTGGGTACGATTTGCTGAAACAGTGGTGTTTGAGTCAAGGGGGCTTGGGGTTGAGGAACAATGGCATCAGCAATGGGTGCGCCGAAGGTGAGAAATGCGATATTTCCTTCTAACCAGCCGTGGGTAGCGGTAATGCCTCCTAGGGGAGATGTCCACCGTACCACTGGTTGATTATTAAGTTGGGTGTTTTCCACCGTCAACTGATAGCGAGTTTCCATCACTTGATCAAGCTGCTGGAATGCTTTTTCTGTAGCCGCGCGATCGCTCGATAGAATCATGACGGTGATACCTGCGCCTAGCATGGGTTGCGGCTGGTTTTCTGGGGGTGTGAGCAAATCCTCAGTCGCGGGGATGAGGGCGATTACCCATTCACCTGCCATCCAGGGTAATAAATCCTCTTGTACATCTACGCCCAGAGTTGTCTGTATCCCGGCACTCAGATTCGCTGGGGGAATGGGGATCAGGGGATTAGAGGGGGCGTTTTGGGCGTAACTATTCCACAATTGGGCGAAATTACTACCACTCAGCATTAATCGGGTATTGGCAGGGAGGCGTCTGGGTAAACGACTACTGGTATTTTCAATAGGATAGGCGTTTTGGCTATTCGGTTTCAGCCAAGACATGCCGCGAAAACGTATCCCATCCGACTCCAAGGAAATACTCGTCACCAGCCCTTGCTGGGGTTGCCTTTGAGCCAGTTGTTCCGGCGGGAGCGATCGCGTGGAGTTGGCGGCAGCGGTGGCGGTGAACGCAGGTAGGTTTAAGTACACTTGAGCAAACGCCTGGGTGGTGTCAATTGTAGCTAAAGCCTCAATATATCCCGGCGTAGATGCCACAGATGTCACCCCTTTATAGGTGTCAATCACCTGTTCCATGGTTTGGGGATTTGACGTAACCACGACAAACCGTTCCAAAACAGTAACCGAATAGTTTTGGCTATTGGGCTTTTGAGTTTCGCGAATCTGAACCCCGCGATAGGTTCTCTCGCCAAACTGAGTCACTTTCTGAGACGTGGTTTTAGCCACAATTTCTTTAGCGTGGGCAGGGTTATCAATCGGTAAGATGATTAAGTCGGGGAGTTTGATAAACGGTAGCGTGACAGGGGACGTTTGCTCCGGTTCCGTTTCTGGTGCAGATGTACTATCCCCCTGATAGGCAATCATCACCGTTTCATCCAACCACGGCTGGATATCATCCTCGTAGTCGTAGCCGTTGTCTGTTAGCAGATTTTTCTCAAGCTGGGCGAGTTGTCTGACTAACGCCGCTAGAGTGTTGGGTGTGCCATATCGCTGCAATTGTCGCCATTTACTGCTGTCTGTAGACACTAAGGCTGTGATCAGGGTATCTTGAGGAACGAGTTTTGCCCCCACTGGTGCTTTTGCCAGCCAGAGATTGTGTTGTACGAACAGAGAATAGGCGATGACACTCCCACTCATCAGGATAACAATTAGGGCTAATGTTACCCGTAGAACCAGTTTATTTTTTCTCAGCATGAATATTCGTTATTTGTCATTTGTCATTCGTCTTATGTCATTGGTAAAGAGATAAATATAAAGGCTTGGATTTTATGCAGCAAGCCCTAAATAAATTAATCGTATTAGTAGCGAGCAAGATGCTTGCATTATAATAATTTCGCTGGGATTGACAATAACCTTTAAATTACGAACGTTTATCGGGTTCAACTGTTCCCTACAGCCCATGAGTGTCAACTTAAGTCGAATGCCACTGACTGGTATGCTGATGGGTTGAGCGAAGTCGAAACCCACGATGGCGGCGTGGCACAGCTAAAATTGTGGATTAGATTTGACCATTGAATCGGGCGCAAGTCTTTGCGCCCCTACGGTTTCGGGTCTCCCATTCTAATTCATCAAATAAGGTGTGCCACGCCACTACGATCTATCAAAGGTTTCGGCGATTCCCTAATGCTTATTTCAGTGCCATTCAACTTATAGCGCTACGCGCCAGGGAATAGGCAATAGTGTCTTATGCAATAGTGAAGAAAAACTCTTAATCATCAAGGGATTGAGCGATTTGAATTTTTCTTTTATGTCCTAACTAGAGTGCGTAGTGCTATAAGTCCCAGCTCCCCCCGCTCCCCTTGCCATTCAGCTTAAGTTGACACGAATGTTTAATACTCCGGTACGGACGGATCAATTTCCCGACTCCAAGCGGTAATGCCTCCTTTGACATTGATCCCTTCAATTCCGGATTCTTTGAGAATACCCAAGGCTTTAGCCGAACGTCCTCCCATTTTACAATGGGCAATTAAGCGGTGACCATTTAGGAGTTGCTTAACTTTTTCGACACCTGAACCCTGTTCAATATCCGGTAATGGGACTAAAACAGCACCGGGAATTTTAGCAATCTCGTATTCATTGGGATTGCGGACATCAACGAGGACAAAATCATTGGTGTCACTATCCAACAATTGCTTGAGTTCTTGAACGGTCATTTCTTGAATTGCCATTAACCGTTGCGCCTCCTGTTCTTTGGCTTGGGGAATGCCACAGAATTGTTCGTAGTCTACTAATTTTTCGATAACGGGGCGTACTGGATTGGGTCGCAGTTTCAGTTCCCGGAATTTCATATCCAGGGCATTGTACAGTAACAACCGTCCGCTGAGGGTTGTCCCCTTACCCAGGATAATTTTAACGGCTTCCGTAGCTTGGATGAGTCCAATAATTCCGGGCAAAATGCCTAAAACGCCACCTTCAGCACAGGAGGGAACCATTCCGGGAGGTGGGGGTTCGGGGAACAAGTCCCGGTAATTGGGTCCATCTTCGTAGTTAAAGACGCTGGCTTGTCCTTCAAACCGCAGGATGGAACCGTAGACATTAGGTTTACCCAGGATTACACAGGCGTCATTGACGAGGTAACGGGTGGGAAAGTTATCGGTTCCATCGACAACCACATCGTAGGGTTTCACGATATCCAGCGCATTCTCGGATGTCAGGCGGGTTTCGTAGAGATCAACTTGACAATAGGGGTTAATTTCTAGAATCCGGGTTTTTGCCGATTGAATTTTCGGTTTCCCTACCCAGGATGTCCCGTGAATTACCTGACGTTGCAGGTTGGAACTATCGACGATATCAAAATCTACGATTCCGATACGTCCAATCCCGGCGGCGGCTAAGTACAGTAAGAGGGGTGAACCGAGTCCTCCGGTACCGATACAGAGAACACTCGCCGCTTTGAGGCGTTTTTGTCCCTCTAGTCCAACTTCCGGCAAGATTAGGTGTCGAGAATATCGTTCGTATTCTTCTTTGGTTAGTTGGATTTCTTCCAGATTGGGATTTAACATGGCAATTTGGTAAGATTAGCGATCAGTGATTGGGGAAGTTTTGACCCTGCACTTGGTTCGAGGGCATGGCGCGTGACCCTTAGCTTCGTTCAAGGGCATGGCATGGTGCGTGAGTTAACCTCCCCAGCTTACTCAGCTTCCCCAGCTCCCAGACGCGCCATAGCACGTCTCTACATTGCTCCCTCAGCTCCCCCTTTCCCCGGTTCCTTTACCGTGATAATTTCTTCAGGCTGAAACTGGTGATGGGGATCAAGAGTCCAGCTTCTCAGGTCAGAAGCTATACCCTGTTGAACGGAAATTATAATATACGAATAACGCTGCCATGCGATCGCCCGATCAAATTCTGAGGGAATGGCTGGATGGTCAGGATGAGAGTGATAGATCCCAATGATATCTAATTCGCGATCGCGTGAGAGCTTCTGAACCTTCAACATCACCTCTGGGGCAATGCTAAACTGATTCCGTTTCGTCCCTGACTGACGGGGTGAACCGTTTACCCCTTGAAAGGCTTCCGCCGCCTGAGTATCCCAAGCGTTTTTTGTGGGGATGATTTCCACTAGGGTTTTTACTTCTCCCTTAATATGACCTAATAACAAACCACAACATTCTTCTGGGTAGGTGTTTTCGGCGTGAGTTTGCATCGCCTGAATCTGAGCAGGGTTAACGTTGACGATATTGGTTGGGGAATGATCTGAGTTTGACATCAATCTCAGGGAATGGGGAACAAGTATAATCTACTGGTTTTTAAAAAGGAGGAAGCCAAAGGATGCTTCGCTTTTTTTGGACGGGAGAGGGGAGCAAGAGAGTCCGGTTCCCCTTCTCCCCACGGTGGGAGAAGGGGTTAGGGGATGAGGGGGAAAATGTCAAGAAGTAGATAGCCCCAGTTTAAAACCTTGCCAGCATTGACTTTCACCTTAAGTTGACACCAATGACCCTAATCCATCGTGGTGGAGGATGCTTAGAGCGTCGTGGCACAGATTCCCCACACCCTACACCCCTTAATCGGTGACTTCTCTCAACTATAATCAGGATTCAGGCGATCGCTATTTTCTCAACTCTGATGACTCAATCTGATTATCCCCGCGCCAATACCCTGAAATCTGCGTTTAAAGCCTGTGACTTAGCGCCCTTGGAACCCGCAGAAATGGAGCGCTATTATGTCGATTTATCCCCGGTGCGTAAATCCTCTGCTGTTGAGAGTGTTAGCACTATCTTGGACTTCCAGGAACCTGGAGAAAATACCACGATTCTGTTCACTGGACATCGTGGCTGTGGCAAAAGTACGGAATTGAAACGGATTCAACAGCGCTGGCGGGATGATTATTATGTCATCTATCTGGAAGTTAATGAGGAAACCGATATTAATGATGTTCGCTACACGGATTTATATTTAATTGTGATTAAGCAAGTCGAATTTGAACTCCGCAAACACGGCTTGTCTTTTGATGCTCAACTCCTCCAGCAATTTGAAGCTTGGTTTAAGGATGTCACCCAAGAAACCGAGGAAACGGTAGAAAAATCGGTCAGTATTACTGGAGAAGCTAGCTTAGGTGCTGGTGCGCCCTTTATTGCTAAACTCTTGGTTAAGTTGCTGGCGCAAATCAAAGGCTCAAATAAGCAGAAAAAGACGATTCGTCAAACCTTGGAGAAGGATTTATCCCGACTCAAGGCGGATGTTAATCTGTTATTGGGAAATGCTTATATCAAACTGCGCCAAAAGTTCCCCGACTATAAAGGGTTACTGATTATTTTTGATAACCTGGATCGGATTCCCGTAGAGGTGGCTGACCATTTATTTCTCGATTATGCCACCCAGTTACAAGACCTGAATTGTACCCTAATTTATACCGTCCCGATTTCTGTGCTGTGTTCCCCGAAAAACCCGCTTAAACAATGGGATAGTGACCCCCATATTGTCCCCATGGTGACGATTTATGAATTTGAACGGGAACGCTGTGATTTGGACTATAAACCCGCCGGATTAGAGGCGATGGCGGGATTAATTGAAAAGCGGGTTCAGGTGGAGGATGTGTTTGAATCTCGCCAGGTGTTGTTAGAGATGGCTAAAGCCAGTGGGGGTCATGTGCGCCAACTGATGCAGATGATGCGAACGGCTTGTCGTACTGCCAGTACCCGGAAACATGAGACGATTAATGGTGAGGATGTTACCTATGCAATTAAGCAACAACAGTTTGGGTTTGAACGGTTTATTCCGGATGAGCATTATCCGCTATTGGCTCACGTTTGCCTGACTAAAAACGTCAGTAAAGATGAGTTGGGTCAATTGATGCTCTTTAATGTATCCGTTCTAGAATATAACGGCGACAAACGCTGGAATTATCCTAATCCTGTGGTGAAGCAAAATGAATTCTTCCAAAAAGCCCTCGCCGCTATCCAATCCGGGCAGACAGTATGAGGAAATCGGACAGTTTTTGGCACGGAATCAAGCCGAGTTTGCCGAACTGCTGACGTTTATTGACTTTGCTGAAGACTTTACTCTGGGGTTTATTGAGGTGAATTTTCCCCCAGATCAGGATCTGCTGATTGAAGCCTTAACCCGCCATGAGGATTGTCAGGGGATTCAGTGGGTGATTCTGGAATTTGCTGATCCGAATTTGCGCTTTCTCCGAGATGAATTGGTGCAAGAGTTAGATAAGATTCAGCCGGAAGCGGATAAAAAGAGAGTAGTGATAATTAAGGGATTAGCCAAGTCGATTGGTGTGTTTGGTGAGCATCCGCCGGTGTTAGTGGATCTGAACTTTGTCCGTGATGCCTATAAACGCACGGTTCCCTATCCCTTACTGTTTATTCTGCCTGATTATGCGATTACTCGGTTAGCTAAATTTGCCCCGGATTTTTGGGCGTGGACATCGGGCGTTTTTCGGTTTAAAACATCTCCCCAGATGCAGGAGATGGCTATAGAACGGGCGTTTCAGCCAGCAGAGTCATTCCCTCGAATCGCCACACCAGAACAACAAGAACGAGTGGAATTACTTGAGCGTCTGTTGATGGATTATCAGCCCACGGGAGAACAGGCAACGGGGGAAAATCTGCAGCATTATACGGAGATTTTAGAACAGTTGGGTAAGGCATATCTGACTCAGCGGAAACCTGAAAAAGCTAGGGAGTATTTAGAGGCGGCGCTGAAGTTGGCGCTTCGACTTCGCTCAGCGTCAACTCTTTGCTCAACGTCAACACCAAGCGAAACCGAGGTGTCAACACCGAGCGAAGCCGAGGTGTCAACACCGAGCGAAGCCGAGGTGTTGAAGCCGGATGATTTAGGGTTTCAAGTCAGGATTTTTAATCAGTTAGGTAGGAGTTATCAGCAGCAACGGCAATTTGATAGAGCGATTGAGTATTATCAGCAGTCGTTAACGCTATCCCAAAAAGTAGAGAATCGGCACAGTGAAGCTACAGAATTATTGAATTTGGGTACTGTTTACCAAGACTTGAGACAATTTAAACAAGCCGAATCGTTCTATCAGGACTGTTTAGAGATTGTTCAAGAGTTTGATGATCGCTATTCTCAAGCTAGCACCTATCACAATTTAGGAATGCTTGCCAAAGACTTACGGGAGTATGAGCAGGCAAGGCAATACTATCACCAATCTCTGGATATTTACATTGAATTTAGCGATCGCTACTCTCAAGCTAACACCTATCATAATTTAGGAAATGTTGCTCTAGAGTTACGGGAGTATGAGATTGCAAAGCAATACTATCAGCAAGCTCTGGATATTTTTATTGAATTTAGCGATCGCTACTCTCAAGCTAGCACCTATCACCAGTTAGGAATGGTTGCCGAAGAGTTACGGGAGTATGAGCAGGCAAGGCAATACTATCAGCAGGCTCTGGATATTAAGATTGAATTTAGCGATCGCTACTCTCAAGCTCGCACCTATCACCAGTTAGGAAATGTTGCCCAAGAGTTAAGGGAGTATGAGCAGGCATTGCAATACTATCAGCAAGCTCTGGATATTAAGATTGAATTTGGCGATCGCTATAATCAAGCAAAAACCTATCACGATTTAGGATGGGTTGCTCAAGAGTTACGGGAGTATGAGCAGGCAAGGCAATACTATCAGCAGGCTCTGGATATTTTTATTGAATTTAGCGATCGCTATTCTCAAGCTCGCACTTATGGACAATTAGGATTACTGGCAGAAGCCCAGGAAAACTACGCCGAAGCGAGGGAGAATTTACAGACAGCCTTAGACATATTCCTAGAGTATCAGGATGACTATTTGGCTGGTGTAACGCGAGAAAACTTAGAACGAATATCACAGAATTAAGGCTGGTGGGTTTCGACTTCGCTCAACCCACTCAACTTCGCTCAACCCACTCAACTTCGCTCAACCCACTCAACTTCGCTCAACCCACGATAGCGGCGTAGCACACCTTAATGGGTTGATTAGCATTGTAGGGGCGCACGCCGTGCCTTTGGTGTCAACTGAAAGCGAAAACTAATGCTGATAAGGTTTTAAGTAGGGTTTGGTAACCAAACCCCTACCTTGTCTATCTACTCGTTGACATTTTCCCCCTCATCCCCTAACCCCTTCTCCCAACCCCCCTCGTTCCCCCCTGCGAGGAGGGATGACAGAGGATGCTTCGCTTTTGTTGCATGGGAGAAGGGGGATCGGATTCTCTTGCTCCCCTCTTGCTCCCCTCTCCCAAGCTTGGGAGAGGGGCTGGGGGTGAGGGCTGGCGTGGGAGAGGGGCTGGGGGTGAGGGCTGGCGTGGGAGAGGGGCTGGGGGAGAGGGGTTTGACGCTGTGCGCCCATTTCACCGTAAAATCTATCCGACAATTGTAGCTGTGCCGAGCGACTACGCTAAACTCAATCTTGAGCAACACGAATCATAACACCATTGTTGACGGCTCTTGCATCATGACCAAACCTTTCTCCCCAAATAACCCCGCCCATACCACATTTCTCGACCAGTTTACCAGCCACACCGCTGATGCTTTACACCATCAAAACCAGGCAGTTAGTGAATCATTGAACCGCAGACAGATTCCATCGAGCCAAATCCGTCCTCTGGAGGAAGCCTATCACGTTTCCTTAAAACTCGGTGATAACTTGCCACTTAATCCCATCAAAAAACAAATCTTACAGCAACTTGATGCCGTTGTCTATTTTCTCCGGGATTTTCACATCGGGATACTGGGTCAGCGTACCAGTATTTTTCATCTTTATGACGTTGAGATTCAAGTCGAATCCCATCTACGCTATCAAGTCACCTTTGAATCAGGCAAACTGTTGATTCAAATTCCCTACTGGCAGATGGCAGTTTTGGATCGCTATCTACCTTACCAGAAGTTAAAATACTACTGGCGTCGGGGCAAACATTTACCCCGATTTTCGCCCATTCGCAAAATTTGGTGGTTAGTTGATCCGATTGGCGAACTACGGTATAACCTTCGTTCCATGCTGGTGTTGGCGATTCAAAAGCAAATTTTGGGAATTGACAAGCTTTTTGTAAAATTCAACTTACTGGATAACGGCAACCAAAAACATCGAGCGGTTCAAGGTGATAATCAAAACCAAACAGAACTTAAGAATCACGCGATCGCGTTCCTGAAGGCAACAGTTAAGGAAGAAAAGTTAGGTGTGAATCTCGATCTCGTACTTGAAAATCAGGATGACGCTACAATCGCGCAATTATTGGCAGTCTACAAGAAAAATTTGGCAGACATAGACCAGATGGAGGAATTAATTGAAACCGGGACATTTACCTTGCAAGAGAAGTTAAATGAAGAACAATCTCAAGTTGATATCAAGATGTTTGGCTTTGTTAATGTCGGCAACTATCATCGGATTGATGTGGCAGTCAATCTGAGTAAAGATTATCTTAAAAAATATGTGGATGTAATTCCTCGCAAAACTGATATTAAAGCCGTACAGTTTGGCTTTGTCAATGTTTACACGATAGATGATATTACCGTAAAACCAAATTTTCACGGGGCGCTGACACTCAATTTTGAAACAGCGGCGTTGGAGAGGGCTTTAAAGGAATTAGAATTAGTGCAGTAAGTGTAAGATCGCCCTAGCAGGTAGTCATTTTTCCGCCATAATCATAATACTGATCAATTAATTCCAGAATTTCCTCATAATCAAAATTATCCGCGAGTTCCAACACCTGCGTAACAAAGGCAAGATAGTCAGAATTTAATTGTTGAAGTCGCAAAATTTGCTGCTGCACATTTTGAACGTCACCCATTTGAGCAGCTTCATACAGCAGTAGTAGTTCTGCTAGCGGCGGAACCACCAGTTCAGGTTCTGGGGATAAAGTGTTGATGATTTGATGCGACTCATCCCCAAGTTCCTGAGATAGAGTTTGGCTCTGACTATCATTAATCATAGTAAAATATGACCTGGGTAAGTTCGTTAATACATCTAAATCAAACCAAAATTTACTTCCTCGGTTAGGACAACTTTCCAGAAAAATTTTACTTCCCATAAGAACAAGGATTTTTTTGCTAATGGTCAGTCCTAACCCCGTTCCTTCTGGGCTATGTGAACTCTCCATCACTTGCTCAAAGGGTAAGAAAATTTTCTCCCGTTTTTCTGGAGTAATTCCTATCCCTGTATCTTCAATTTCAAAGCGGATATTGGCAAGAGTTTTTTGGACTTTATCCGTTTGCCTTGATGAAGTTACTTTATGGTCATTCAGTTCACAACTGTAACTCCTGACACTCACTTTTAAAGTGACACTACCTTGATGAGTAAACTTAATTGCATTAGAAAGAAGATTAATTAAAACTTGGCGCAGACGTTTTTCATCAACATATATCTCTGGGGGAAGTGAAGTTAGGGGAAAATAGGCAAATTTAAGTTTTTTCTCTTGAGCTTTGAACTTGAAGAGTTCAGCCAGATGATTTAAGAATAAACAAAAATCAATATAATCGGGGAATATTTTCAGTTTTTGAGCTTCGATTTTAGATAGGTCTAAGATATCGTTAATTAGCGTAAGTAGATGACTACCGCACTGATAAATAACGCCAAGCCCCTTCTGTTGCAAAGGAGTGCAGTCTGTAGCTTTTTGCAGCAGTTGAGCGTAACCCAAAATGCCTGTGAGAGGAGAACGGAGTTCGTGACTCATGTTAGCTAGAAACACACTTTTGGCACAGTTGGCGGCTTCAGCTTGCTCAACAGCTTGATGCAAAGCGGCTTCAGTTTGCTGGCGAATCTGAATTTCTTGAATTAGCTGTGCATTTTGCTCAACAAGTTGTTGAGAAAGTCTCTGGAGGCGCAATTGATTCTCGACTCGCGCCACGACTTCTGGGGCTTGAAAGGGTTTAGTAATGTAGTCTACACCGCCAACGGCAAAGGCTTTTAGTTTATCAGCCGTTTCATTTAAGGCACTTAAAAATATGATGGGAATTGAACCAGTGGTGGTGTCTTGTTTAAGAATCGAGCAGACTGTATAGCCATCCATCTGTGGCATTTTAATGTCGAGAAAAATTAAGTCCGGCGGGTGAGAACGAACCGTTTCTAATGCTACCTGTCCACTAATAGCTTTTCTAACTTTATAACCCTCTAATTTAAGAATTGCCGCCAAGGAGCGCAAGTTATCTATATTGTCATCTACGATTAAAATACTCGTTTGCTTGTTTACCATAACCAGCCTCTGCTCTCGTCGGTTTAATTTTAAATAGTGCAGTATAAATTTACGGGAATTGAGTATTCCGCTACCGTCTGATTTCTGCCTCCTGCTTTAGCTCGATACAATGCCTGATCTGCCTGATTAATTAACCCTTCCACGTTCACTAAAGAATTAGGAATTAGGCTAGACACGCCTAAACTTAAGGTGACATATTTACTGCTCTCTGAACCGCCATGGGGAATCTTGAGAGTTTCCACGCCTTGGCGGATAGTTTCGGCAACATGAATCGCGCCTTTGGCATTGGTATTGGGTAAAATGACGGCAAATTCTTCACCGCCATAGCGGGCGACTAAATCGGCGGGACGTTTAACTAAGAGGCGGATTTTAGTGGCTACGTTTCGCAGACAATCATCGCCGGCTTGATGTCCATAGGTATCGTTATAACGCTTAAAAAAATCAATATCTCCTAAAATTAAGGAAAGGGGGAGTTGCTCTCGAAATAGTCGTTGCCATTCTCGATGAATATATTGGTCAAATTTGCGGCGATTGGCGATTCCGGTTAAGCCATCAATAGTCACTAAATATTTGAGTTTCTGATTGGCTTCAAATAAAGCCGTTTCGACTTTAATCCGCTGCATCAATGTGCCTAACTGAGCCGCGATTAGCTGGATAAAGTCGATTAATCTCGGTTCGGATTCACTCCTGGCTTGTTTGAAAAAGACTAAAATGGCTAAGACGCGATCGCGAAACAGAATCGGTACACCGACACCCGTGTTCAAGTCAAGATTTAACCCCCCTTCCGCACAAAGACAACAGCAAGCCGATTCTGCCGAAATCTCGGTGATCCATTCCGGCTTTTGCGATACCCACACTCGCCCCGGTAGTCCAATATTCGGCGCAAAGGTAGTAGTTTTTCGATGATATCTAAATAAGTCAAAGGTGGGATCTCGACTATACCATCCCCGACTACAGTCCAGGAGAGTTTCTTTCGGATTAGGAATCCACGCTTCGGCAAAATCCCAATCAATAGTTTGACAAATTTTTGTTAATGTGATAGTTAGGGTAGACTGAAAATCATCGGTTTGGCTAATCCGGTGAGTCAGGGTTAATAAAAGCTGTAATTGGGAATTTTGATCTTGAAGTTGCTTCTTTTGGGCGAGAAGTTCTTGGCGTTGATGGGCAATCATCAGGTTATTTTTAACGCGGATTAATACCTCTTGCGCCTGAAAGGGTTTTACAATATAGTCTGACCCACCCATATTAAATGCTTTTACTTTATCCGCTACGTCATCTAAGGCACTCAAAAAGATAACGGGAATCCTTTGAGTAGCGGCGTTGGCTTTTAGAGTTGAGCAAACGGTATAGCCATCCATTTGCGGCATTTTGATGTCGAGGAGAATTAAGTCTGGTGGGTGGGAACGAATGGTTTCTAACGCCATCTTGCCACTAATAGCTTTTCTCACTTTATACCCAGCACTGCTGAGGATGGCAGCCAGCGATCGCAGATTATCAGGATGGTCATCTACAATTAAGATATTCGCTTTAACCTCCAACATCGCTGCCCTCCTCCATTATAAGTAATAACTCTATTGTAGAGCCAGGTTTAGGGACAATTGTAGGGGCGGGTTTAGGGACAATTGTAGGGGCGGGTTTAGGGAATCAATTCAGCTAGTCACCGATAAATGAAAAACAAAACCCGCCCTTATCAGAAATAACGGAACTACTTATCTGAATTAATCACAGCTTGAGCTAGCTGAATAATTGGATCAAACTGGAAATTGTGAGCAAGATGGCTTAGAGTCGTGATTAGAAGCGTTTCCTCTGGCGGAATTTGTTCAATAAGCGAGAAAATTTCTTCATCATCACAAAGCTGTGCCGCTTCAGAGAGCATTTCAATCCAGGATAGGGGCATCACCGATAAACGTTCAGGAGTTAACTGATTTCCCTGAACCGATGTCTCTGGCTGAGTCGTTCTGGATAATTGTGGCTGATCACCTGCATAAACATAGCGTACTCCTAAATACTCTTCCATTTTGGCAAACAACGTTTCCACTTGAAAAGGTTTGGTAACATAATCATTACAACCCGCTTCTAGTGCAGAGGCGCGATCGCTCTTGGAAGCGTAAGCCGTTAACGCGATAATAATTGGGGTTTGACTGTCTGATTGGCAACGAATCTGTTGCGTCGCCTGATAGCCATCCATGATCGGCATCCGCATATCCATCCAAATCAGATGGGGTTGCCACTGTTGCCACAATGTCAGCGCTTCCTGTCCATTTTCCACCTCGCGCACCTCTAACCCTGGAAAGGTTAACAGCTTAACCAAAATTTGGCGGTTTTCGGGTTTATCATCAGCAACAATAATCCGGTAGCAGGGTTGATTGGGAACTAATCCAATAACTCGGCGGTGAGTATGAACAAGTTCTATATCGGATGCATCAGCCAAGTGAACCGGAATCTCAAAGCTGAACGTGCTACCTTGATTCAGTTGACTACTCACCTGAATATCACCACCCATTAATTGGACAAACTTACGGCTAATTGCTAACCCTAAACCCGTTCCTTCATTTGCCACTTTCCCGGCGTGAGTTTGGATAAAAGCATCAAATATACTTCCTAATTCCGTTGGCGCAATTCCCACACCCGTGTCGGAAACCTCAAAATGGAGATGGGAAGCCTGTAGAGACGTGCCATGGCGCGTCTGGGAAGATGGAGGAGTTATCATATCCTCGGCGTCTGAACCGTGATCATTTCCTTCTGCCTTCAAAAGTGCTACACGTAAATTAATACTGCCATTTTGCGTGAATTTAATCGCATTACTGAGCAGATTAATCAGAACTTGGCGCAATTTGTTGCTATCTGCCTGAATATAGTGAGGAACATCAGCCGCAATATTTAAGTGAAGCTGCAACCCTTTAGCCCGTGCTTTGTGTTGAAACATCTCTTGGAGCGATCGCATCAAAGCAATTAGGTCAAAACGGCTCTCTTCTACGCTAATACATCCGGCTTCGATTTTCGATAAATCCAGGACATCATTAATCAAACTGAGTAAATGATTGCCACTCTTATTAATAATGTCTAAATTTTCTTGTTCCTCTGGAGTAATCGCTGGATCACGACTCATCACCTGGGTAAACCCCAAAATAATATTCAGAGGAGTCCGCAATTCATGGCTCATATTCGCTAGGAACATACTTTTTGCCTGATTCGCGGCGTCGGCGTCGGCTTTCGCCTGTTGTAGGGATAACTGTGCCTGTTTGCGTTTAGTAATGTCTCGTAAGGCAATCACATAAGCCGATTTTGAGAACCATTGAATCGGAGTTGCCTTCATTTCTGCCGTTCGCCCTATCCCACTCGATTGAATCAAGTTGATTTCTGTGGTTTCTCCTAAAGGCATTCCCCACTGATAGTTCAGTAATGCATCTGGGGTCATATCAAAAAGCTGGGCGGCGGCGGGGTTGGCAAAACAAACCTGACCCTGGCGATCGACGATCATGATTCCGTCGCAGGTAGCAGTAATGATGGTTTTGAGTCGGGTTTCACTTTGCTGGAGTTTTTCCTCAAATTGTTGGCGTTCGGTAATGTCCTGCACAAACGCGGTAAACACCACCTGATCACCTAGAGTCAGCTTGGAAATAGAGGCTTCTGCTGGAAATTCTGTGCCGTCTTTGCGGCGACCAAAAATAGCTTGGCGTTCTCCCATACGCCGTGCTTTCCCCTGAGAATGATTGAAGGTTTTAATATGTTGGTGGTGAGCAAGGGTGTAGCGATTGGGTAACAGTAAATCCAGGGGTTGACCCAACACTTCACTCACCCGATAGCCAAACATCTTTTCCGCCCCTTGATTAAATAAAATGATGTGTTGATTGGCATCAACCGAAATAATCCCATCACTGGCAATTTCTAGAATACCCGCAAATCGAGCCTGGGACGCCCGAAGTTCTTGTTCGGCTTGGTGACGAGTTTGCAGTTCCTGTTGCAGCGCCTTGGTGCGTTTGGCTACCTGAACTTCTAAGCTGGCTTTTGCCTGTTGCAGAGCGAGTTCAGCTTGCTTACGCAGCGTCACATCCAGGGCGGTGCTAATCACCATGCGCCGCCCATCACTCAGCTTACCCAAGGGGGCGGAATAGAAATCCCAGATGCGAGTGGAGCCATTACGAGTGATAATGGTATATTCGCCTTCGCCAATGGGTTGATCGAGGTGATATAACTGATCAATATTTTCCTGAACTAACCCTTGGCGAGTACCGTAGGCTTTTTGAGTCCAATCTGCGATCGTGGGAATGTCTTGATGGGTGTAACCCGTGAGTTCTGTCCAAGCTTGGTTAATCTGCAACACTTCGCCATCTTCAGCATGGAGCATAATCGGTATAGGTGAATAGAGGACGGCACGACGAAAGCGTTCCTGACTCTCTTGCAGCGCTTGTTCTGACTGTTTACGAGCGGTAATATTCGTCAGCGTCACCACACACCCTTGGATCTGGTTTTTGGAGTTCAACAACGCCCGCCCACTCAGGAGTAGATGGAATTGTTGCCCATCCTCTCGCCCAAAAACGACTTCAATCCCTTGGAAGATTTCCCCATTCAGAATTGTGGCAATGGAAAAGGGGTGTCCTGAGGTTGGGGATGGTGAGGAGATTGTATGATTATCTTCCCGAATAGTAGATGAGCTAAACATCAGCGGAAAAATCTGATCAAATGGCTGAAGTATGGGATTTTGACCACAAAGTTCCTGGGTAGCCATACTGGTGCGGATAATAGTGCCCCTTTGATCACAGACGACAATCGCGTCAGCCACTTGCTCGAAAATAGAACGCGCCAGCTTTTCAGCGGCAACTATTTTTTTTTGTCGTTTATTTTCAGTTAAATCCGTTACAATTAAACAATTAACTTTGACCCCCTCCATCATCAATGGACTGACCGATAGCTCCACAGGAATCTCTGTCTGATCACTGGCAATGAGGTAGAATTCCCTGTGACTATATCCGGCTTTATCTTTCTGCAATAGGGATTGGAAGAAGGGGACTTCGACCGGGTTAAGGTATTGTTTAAAGTTAGAGCCAATAACCGTTTCTAAATTTCTTTGCAAAAGATCTGCTAAACGGCGATTGCAATACAGCAGCATTCCATCAGATGTCACCGTAGCTGCCCCTTCTTGCATTTGTTCCACAAAGAGTCGATAAGGTTCATCGGCACTCTGTAAGGTAAAAATCTGGTCACCTGCGGGTCCTGATACGACTAATGCATCCACCTCACCCTGGCGAATTGCCTGCAATGTTTCTTCCGCGACACTCAGGCGATCGCGTAAGTCTTGAAGTTCTTGTTCTAATTCCTCCCGTGTTTTTTCTGGCATCGATTTCAACGTAATTTATAGCTAATCATTTTTCGGCACAATATCTAGCCCCACCATAATTTTTTCTGTCTGGGACATATCGCCAATAATCCGTTGTAATGGCAGGGGCAGTGTTTTAATTAGGGTAGGTGTGGCAAAAATCTGTGCTTGCTTAACCAATTCCGGTTGTTGATAAATATCGATAACCTCCAAAGTGTATCGTTCGGGAAGATAGTCTTCACAGATATGTTTGATCATTTCAATGGCACGGATCGATTTTAACGTTGTTCCAGAAATATACAAGTGGAGACAGTAATGGGTTGTGTTGCTTTGAGTTAGGGCTTTTTCAAAGGCTTCTGTCGAACTTTTTAGGTTTTCTTTTTTCATTGTTTTATCCTATTTTTTAATGAAATTAATTAACACTATGTCTGCTAAATTGGTTCGGAGTCTCGACGCAAATCGAGTCCTACCAAAACCTTTTCAGTATTGGATAAATCGCCAATAATTTGTTTGAGTGGCGGCGGCAGTTTCCGCACCAATGTCGGAATCGCCACAATTTTGTCTCCTTTGGCAAGTTGAGGATTTTCGAGTAGATCAATCACTTCGATATGATATTGACCATTCAGGTGTTCCTCGCAAATTTTTTTCAAATTAGCAAATGCTTTAATTGATTTCGGGGTTTGCCCTGCTACATAGAGGCGCAATTGCCAAAATCCTGATGCCTGATTGCTAATTTCTTGTAGAGTTTCCATACTTAAAAACACTGGGTAGTTGATACTTGAGAGATTAACCACAGACGTCTACTCATTGCCCTGAATGAAATCCGCCTGACGAAGCTGCGCGATCGCGACTCGGTTTTGCTGTAGATTATCTTGGTGGGATTGCTCCTCCTGCATCATCTCTTCAATATTTTCCTCTTCCCGTTCCAGTTGCGCTTGCAAGGCGGTGATTTGGGAGTGGATAATCGCTTTCTGGCGGGCAAAATTGCGGCGTTTGCGCTCAAATTCCTGTTTTCGAGTCAACTTCACGGCTTTTTCTTTTTCCTCTTGAATCCTTCGCGCCGTACCCGTCAGCACTATCCCTTCTCCTAAATAGACATCGACTAACTCGACTCCCTGCTTGGTTAATTTCAATTCCCGCACCTGATTGGAGTGTTCCATCCCACGAGATTTGAGGATAAAAAATACACGATTGCGTTCGCCATTACTCTCCACAAAACGCACCTCCAACCACGTATCCATTAACGAGGAAACGCCGATCTCCGTCTGCTCAACAAGCATCCCCCCTTGGATTAAATTCGTCAAAAACACCGTAATTTGTTGGGACTTTAGCAGATCAATCAGACGGAAGAGAAACGCTTTTGCCTGTAAGAGAGTACCGCCCATCGTCAGATTACTCATCGGGTCAATAATCACAACCGTGGGCTGAAACTTTTTAATTAAACTGTGGATTTGTACCAGGTGCATTTCTAAGCCATAAGCCGTTGGACGTCTCGCCTGAAACCGTAACAAGCCTTGGTTGACAAATTCCGGTAAATTAATGCCAACCGATTGCATATTGCGGATAATTTGCTGCGGGGCTTCTTCAAAGGCAAAATAGAGACAGCGTTCACCCCGCCGACAAGTGGCTTCAGCAAAATGTGCCGCCAACGTCGTTTTCCCCGTTCCCGCTGTACCTGTGATCAGAATACTGCTACCACGAAAATATCCCTCCCCTCCCAGCATAGTGTCGAGGCGTTCAATCCCACTCGATATCCGTTCGTGGGTTACGGTATGATCTAATCCCACGGATGTAATTGGCAATACAGTAATCCCGTCTGAATTAATCAGAAAAGGATAGTCATTTGTCCCGTGACTAGACCCCCGGTACTTGACAATTTGCAATTTACGGGTTGAAATATCTTCGTAGAGACGGTGATCGAGGCGAATCACGCAATCAGAAACATACTCTTCGATGCCATAACGAGTCAGAGAGTTCTCCCCTTTTTCCCCGGTAACAATTGCCGTAACCCCTTTCGTTTTCAACCAGCGAAATAACCGCCGCAACTCTGCCCGGACAATCGCGGTATTGGACAAGCCAGAAAACAGCACTTCAACAGTATCCAGGACAACTCGCTTGGCACCGATGGCATCAATGGCACTACCGAGGCGAATAAATAAAGCTTCTAAATCATAGTCCCCAGTTTCTTCAATCTCCTGCGGGTCAATATAAACATAATCAATCGAGAGTTTTTCTGTTGCCGTCAATTCGTCCAAATCCCAACCCAAAGAGGCGACATTTTGGGTCAATTCTGCCGCCGTTTCTTCAAACGCCATGAACACAGCCGATTCTGAGTAGTCCAGGATACCCCTTACTATAAACTCCATCCCCATTAACGTCTTTCCACACCCGGCTGTTCCACAAATCAGAGTTGTTCGTCCTAACGGCAATCCGCCATCAGTAATTTCGTCTAATCCTTTGATCCCGGTTGGGCATTTGCGAAGTTGATTTTTGGCTAATGTGGTTTTTGACATGGATTGCCCTTCCTCAGAATTTGGTTAGTCGTGGACTGGTGAAAATGAGCCACCCTTATCCATCCCCTCATCTTATCGGGAAAAAATGAGGAATTTATGACGATTGGAGGCAGGGGGATTTACGTCATGGTGGTTAAATCGGGCGCACGTCGGTCTTATGTGTCAACTACAGGCGAGAAAATCAATGCTGGTAAGGTTTTAAGAACTTTCGGCACCATTGTAGAGACGCGCCATGGCGCGTCTCTACATAAATGATATGTCCTAACCGCTATGGCGGTTGCTATAGATCGGGAGCATCCCATTTTCTCTCTTTTCCAAAATTCGGTTGGCGAATAGAATCACCTGTTCCCCACACTTACGCCAAGCGATCGCGAAAATATTTCTGGTACAATTGACACCGAGGCGTGCAATCATTACCAAAGAGTTTTACCAGTCCCATACTGTTTAATTTAAACGCCTGTTGCGAGGGTAAACGGACTGGCGTCGATGCCATTACTATGGCTTTCATCGCGTCCAATAATTCCGGATAGGTTTGCAAATTCCACAAATGGCGGCGCAAATGATCACTATAAATTCCTGCTTCCGTGGGCGCGGTTTGCTGGATGTCCTCTAATGTCATATCCTGACGGGCAATATGATAAAGTGCCAGTCTCACCAAATAAGGATGTCCACCAACTAAGGTAACCAGAGAATCTACCGTTTCAATCGACCATTCTAATCCATGGCGTCTGGCTAACTCCATCACCTGTTGTTGATTAAACTCTGGCAATTCAATCGGTAATCCTACATTAAAGGGCGATTTATTCATATCCAAGGGAACATATACTTCCGTAGAATGTACCACCACTAACCGGAATTTCTGCCAAATCTCGCGCCGTTTCGCTTCCTCATGCAATGCCCGTAATAACCCGAAAAAGTCATCGGCAATTTCCGGAGAGGCAAAGAGGCGATCCACTTCATCTAATCCTAATGTCAATGAGGTGGAAATATGGGGAAGTAAATACTGTTCAAAATAGGCTTTACAGCTTTGATTGCTGCCAATCATATCCGCTAACTGGGCATATTTTGCCAGTTGTTCGGGATCGAGTCGCCCCAAGGCTAAACTGACACTGGCACAAAACCATTCTAAGAATGTATTAGAATTCGCTAATATCCGCTGATTTGCCAGTTGTAAACTTAAAGCCACAGTTTGAGATCCCTGCTGTTCAGCATGACGCAGAATTCGCGCCATCAAAGAGGTTTTTCCCATTTGTCGGGGGGCTTTGATTCGGATTAATGCCCCCGGTCGAGTTATGGTTTCATAACAAACCGATTCAATGGGCGGGCGATTAATGTAAAAGGTAGAGTCAAGATCGACTTGCCCTTCGGGTAATTCTGGTGCAGCGACAGGGAGAGGCGCATGAAGTGATGTATTTTTCTGTGTTTGGGGAGTCAGTTTACTCCAAGAAATCGCCAATTGATGATCCGTTGGCAAAGCGGTGCGCCCTTGGCTGAGAACCTGGAGAACTTCTGAGGCGAGAATCGTCGGATCATCATGACAACGCCAGTGCCACGGTTGAGTACCTTGTAAATAGCCGAGTAAATCGAAGGGTAAGGGGGTACTGATACCATTTCCATTCTGACAAACGTCTACTAAAATGGGCAAAATTGCGGGTTTTTGGGGCGTGATGTGGTGTAACGTCTTAGCCAGCCGAACTTGTTCGAGTACCATTTCGCTAACGGCGGTGGTTTGGGATAATAGCAGCAGCAAGTAATCGGATAGCTTTAAGTAGTTATCGAGGGCAGTATTTTGCTGCGCCAAAAAAACGTCATGACCCGCTTGACAAATTGCCTGTTGTATTGTTTGGGTCAGATTAAAATGAGGGGCGTATCCACTCATCAGCACTTTAGCTCTGATTTCCCGTACCTCCGAAGCTGGAGATGGAGTCTCTAAATCAGCGATATCCCGCCATTCCTGCCCTAATGCGGCGCAAAGTTCCACGAAATTGATATAATCCACGGGTTTGCCGTTGAGGAAGTTGCTCACGGTGGATTGGGAGATACTCAAGGCTTCAGCCAAAAGCTTCTGACTGGGAAAGCCATTCCGTAAAAGGGACGATTTAACGCGGGAAACGGAGTGAGAGTGAACTTGGAGCGATCGCGGCATTGTTTAAACCAGCTTGTGATCCTGCATTGATCATAAATGCCAGTCCCGGTAAAAGTCGATATGAGCCACTGTTTGCGGATTTTTGGGGAATACCCAATTTAAATGCATGACCGCTTACTGTATTTTCTGATACTCTTCTAACGCTGCCAGCAGTACATTGACTAAAGGATGATCAATCAATTCTTTTAATACCTCAGTCTGCACGCCTTTTAAGCCTTCAACGACTGAAGCTTTCAGAATCGGATTCTGCTCAATCCTCTCTAGCACCTCGATAACCACTCGTTGTTTTTCCAGAGGCGTATTCGTGGGATAGGTTTGATCGAGCTGTTGGAGTAACTTTTGAATTTTGGTCGCGGTATCGGTCAGTCTTTGCTTTTGTTCTAGAGTATAAGCAGGTGCGATCGCCGAGTTTCCAGACGGGCAATTTTTCACGGACTCACCTTGATTAGAGGGGTAAGGCGTGAGGGGTTCAACTAACCGTCTTGCCTCTACATTAATCGTTTGAGCAGGATTCACGGTTTTCTCCGCCAACCGTTGCAGAATCTCGGTTAAGTTGGCACTCTGCTGACGATAGGTAGCCACTTGCTCATATTTCACCTGTAACTGATAACGATAGTCTTTATCAATCACCTCAAGTTGGGCATCGTACTCACGATTAAGGAAATGCTCAACCTCCAACCGATTGGCATCGATAGGAATGGCAATCCGGATGGTTAATACCCCATCAGGGCGATTTTCTAAGGATTGAATCGTGAGGATGTTACTCCCATCCTGGACTTGACAGGCTTGGAAAGCGGCAAAGAACGCTTGCCAATCAATACCATTGCGGAACGTTAAATTAACCGTTTCTAAGGGAACTTGAAAAACCCTAGTGAATTCTCCCGGGGCAAATGTTCCCTGATGGGGACAGCGTTCGTGTTGATTTGTTTGTAAGTAAACATACTCACAAATCACCTCGGCTAAATTTGTCCCGCTATTGATGTGCCAGTCTTCCAGACAGGCGGCGGTGAATATGGCTTGGTGAAAATCGGTGTTGAAGGCTTTGCAGCGTTGTAAGTTAACGCCCCGCAGATTGGCTTGACTACAATTAGCACCCTTGAGATTCGTCCCCCTCAGGTTTGCACCAACAAGGTGAGCACCACTGAGATTCGCCCCACTGAGATTCGCCCCACTCAGATTGGTTCCACTCAGTTTAGCGCCAATCAATTTTGCCCCCACTAAATCAGCACCACTGAGGTTGGCTTTAGTCAAATCAGCACCACTAAGATAGATGTTATTCAGGTTCGCACCAATGAGATTGGCACTAATTAAGTCAGCATTTCTCAGATCGGCTGCTGTGAGGTTTGCACCGATCAAATCCGCCTCACTCAAATATGCCTCACTCAAATATGCTTCACTCAGGTTTGCGCCAATCAGATCCGCTTTACTCAAATCTGCCTGACTTAGATTTGCCCGACTCAAATCAACGCCACTGAGTTTCGCCCCTTGGATGGCAACGCCCTTACCCGTAGCAAAGCTGAGATTGGGTCGGATATCCGGGTGGTGCGCTTTCCACGCATTCCATACCTCCACCCCTTGCCTGAGTAAGGCAAGATAGTCTTCATTCGTCTGTGGAGACATAAAATCGTTAGACAAGTTCCGCTTTACACATCCGTTATAGATAGAAGAAACACACTTAACTGAAATGCTTCCATAATAAGGGTTTGATGAATGGGTTGCCTAGAACTATAAACCAGGACGTCTCATCAGTAATGAAATGATGGAAATCCCCAACCTCAATCGACCATTGGGAGAGAGGTTGGGGAGGATATCAAAAAACAAACGGCGAGGACTTATCCCCACCATTTCTTAAATCTTATCGGATGAACATTGTCCATCCTTATACCTATACCCTGGTACCCATCTGAGGATTGGTATTGACGCCAGGTGCATTATAGATAGCCCAATCCTGAATTCCTCGATTTTGGAAAATGGGTTGCATATTCAGGATCTCGGTTTCTGTACCCTCTACAATCACCACGTAATCGCCGACGGAAACTCGTTCATCATAATGTTTAGCAGCATCTTCGGGGATTCCCCAACCAATCAAGGCACCAACTAAACCACCACCAGCGCCACCAATAACACCTCCTAAGAGGGTATTCGCTAAAACAATTCCTAATTCTGTAGCTGCACCGACTCCAGGAATTGCTAATACGCCTAGACCACCAATTAAACCGAGGAAACCGCCTACCGTACCGCCAGCAGCGGCACCCGCTTTTGCACCTTTTCCCGCCTGGTTGCCACCGCTTTTATGGAGATCCGTACCGCCAATTTTCTCATTGAGGCTAGCGTCTTTAGCAATCACGGAAACTCGATCCAGATCGAATCCCCTATCTCTGAGTTCCATGAGCGCATTTTCTGCCTGTTGACGACTAGGAAAGACGCCAATTGCATGTCTTAATTGTGATTGTGCTACAGCCATATTTTTTCTCCCTATACTTCAAAACCGATCAACCTGTCAGAATGCAGGACTCGGATTATTGTTGCGTTTTTATTCACCTTTCTATTTTGGTAAGAGAACACAAAAAGTTCATCAGTCTGTAGAGAGAAGCTGTTGATAGGCAATAGGGAATAGAGAGCTGAGGGAGATGGGGAAGCAGGGGAAGCAGGGGAAGCAGGGGAAGCAGGGGAAGCAGGGGAAGCAGGGGAAGCAGGGGAAGCAGGGGAAGCGAGTATGACGAATGACGAATGACGAATGACGAATGACATAAGACAAATCCCCTAAAACAATCCGTCTAGCTCAATTTCCTCAATCATCTGTAAGGCACGGGGATCGCCCACTCTCAACAGAGCCGCTTTAGCATCTTCCCGCACGCCCATATCTTCATCTTCGGCAAAGGCTTCAATTAAACCGTCAACTGCACCTGCATAGATAGCATTCGAGGGGAGTTCTCGACAAAGCTGCCCTAATGACCAAGCACAGTTACTGCGTACTGCTGCCATGGGGTCTTGCTTTAAGGCAGTAATTAATGGGGGAACACAGGCGACGATATCCTCATAGTCTAGCTTTGCCATCTGTGCCAGGGAACTTGCTGCCCACAAACGCACGGCAGAGATATCTGTACATAAGGCATCAATCAAGCTGGGCAATGCTTTGCGATCGCGGCAATTACCTAATGCCCAAACGACCCCTTTACGCACATACCCATTCCAATCCCGGTTCAGTTGCTCTATTAAAGGATCGACGGCTGTTGGATCAGGATTGCGTCCTAATGCATAAGCCGCACTCACCCGTACCAACGGACAGACATCGTTTAACAAATTAATCAGATGGGGAATTGCCCGTTCATCTTGAAGTTCACAAAAAGCCCGCGCCGCCAGCATCCGTTGGGGCGTTTCTGGGGCGGTTAGCAGAGCCAGCATCGCTTCTGGATCGGGTTGAGTCGCTTCTGCGTGGTCATCAATTGGCTCGATTTCATCCAGAGGGCTGTCTAGCTCACCTGCCGCCTCGATTAATCTTAGCTCGTTATTATCATACATATTTAAAAAAATATCTTATTCAGCGGTTATTTGTCCTATGTCCTTTGTTATTTGTTATTTTTCCTTTGTCAACTTATCCATCTGAACATTCTCGCACTCAAAAGTATGCCTTGGGAAAAAGTGAAGCGTCAACACTCAGAACTCTTATCCAGACAGCGGTTTCACCATCCAAAGGGACTGGGTTTGGAACCCTAACTTCTCGTAAAGGCGCACAGCCGACGGATTTGACTCAAACACTTGCAACCCAATTTGGCGATCGCCCCGAACTCTAGCCCAGTTTTCAGCATGATACATCAGTGCCGAACCAATACCCCGACGCCGATGCTCTGGCATCACGTAGAGTAAAAAAACATGGGCATGGCGATCGCCACTGACCTGATCAACGGCATTTCCCAGCCATAAACCAGCGACAGGTTGATTTGATGGTGCGGCGTCACCTTCAGGATTGGCTAAGTCTACCCACCATAACGGTGTGTCTTGACAAAAATACCGTCGTATTGTCTCTTCTAAATGAGAAAAATCTTGCTGTTGCGGGAAAAGCTCTTGATAACTCAGTTGGAGAAACTTCAACAAGGTTGCCTTTTCCAGTCGAGAGCCAACTCGTAGCTGATAGCCCGGTATTAATGATGTACGCATCTGATCGCAATAAGGGAGCAGGGGTGTGGTTGTAGGGGCGGGTTTTACCGATAACGTTTCGCAGACAACAGACGTGCCATGGCGCGTCTGGAAGCGGGGGGAGCAATGATACATTTTCCCTGATAGCGGTGCGACGCGAAGGGTTAAAACTCAAAATTCAACACGAGTCAGGGCGGGTTTTGAACAACACTTATCATCAACAGCGAGACGAAAGTCCCTAAACCCGCCCCTACACACTCAACACTCAAAACGTCCCCAATCCCCTCATACTCACCGAATTCGTATCTTCAATAGGTGCAGGCGCTGCCATATCATTGGGCAAAAAGATGCGAGCGCTGACGGCAAGTAACGCGACGACAAAGACTAAGACGATCAAAAAAGGGGCAATATACTGACGGAAAATAGACATAGGTATCCAATTGGATAAAGATTTGTAACGCCATTGTTATCTATCTTATAACTACTTGGAATCATCGTCTTGATCATCTAATCCCGGTCTAGGCATCGGTACAGCTTTTTTCCGATTAAGCTGACGCAGCAACATTGCCCCACCCACAGCAATAATCAGGGACACCCAACCCGTCAGGGGTTGTAGCAGCAGAAATCCTCCGATCGCAAACATAGTACCAAACAACAATAAAATGGCGGCAAATACCCGTTTAATATCCTGTCCCAGGTTTTGAATCGGTAGTAATCCCGTGCTTTCCTGTTGACGTTGCCAACCCGGACCTGCTGGACGCACCCGACGATAAAATTCATCTAGAGTTGCCTCCGATTCTGGCGGCGTCACTAACAGGGCTGTAATCCATAACACACTGGTAATAATTGTCGTTACCAGTAAACGCAAACCAAACTCCTCAATCTGAATAATCGGGACGATACTGGTGGTTAACCCGACAATAAACCCACCCACCATTGCCGTCAGTTCAGCTATGGCGTTAATTCGCCACCAAAACCAGCGTAAGATTAAGACTAAGCCAGGACCGGTGCCAATGGCAATCACTAACCGAAATACGGTTGCCACATCCTGAGAAAAGAACGCCGCCATCGCCCCTAATGCCGTCACCACCACTGAAGCAATCCGCCCCGCTAACACCAACTCTGACTGTTGAGCATTCGGTCTGATAAAGCGCTGATACAGGTCATTGGTTAAATAAGATGCGCCCCAGTTAATCGATGTAGATACCGTACTCATAAACGCAGCCAGTAGAGACGTAACCACTAACCCCAACATCACCGGGGGAAGGAAATCCAGCATCAGTTTAGGATAACCCAATTCTCGGTCGGATAAATCGGGATAGACGACAATCGCCACCAGCGCCACGAGTATCCAGGGCCAAGTTCTGATCACATAATGGAGAATATTAAATAACCAAGCGGCTTTTTCTGCCTCCGCTTCATCCTTAGACGCCGCTAAACGTTGCACGAATTCCCCACCACCATCACTCCGACGAAACGTCCACCACTGGAGAAAGATATAGGCAAAAAAGGTACTCGCGGTAATTCCCGCCGTTTCACTCCAGCGGAAATTATCAGTTATCGGAAAAAAGGATAAAATATCATGTCCGGTTATCTGCTGCACTTCTGGCACAAGGACATGAATTCCACCGACATGACTCACCGCCGCGATCGCGACAACAATTGCCCCAAATAGTGCTAAAAAGAACTGAAAAAAATCGGTAGTGACTACACCCCAAAGCCCCGCAAAACCTGAGTAAATTAAAACCAAAACACTAACACCAACCACACTCAAAATTTTCAGATTTTCCCCCGGTTCAATCCCCAAACTCTGCCAAAGTTCCAAGGCATCCACCACTTTAATCATGGCAAGCATAGCGTAGCCAATGGCAATACAGTTAATCGGTACGGCAAATAAAAAGGCTTTGGTTCCCCGTAAAATTGCGGCTGTTCGTCCGCCATAACGCAGTTCAGTCAATTCCGCGTCGGTGACAATTTCCGAACGTCGCCACAATCGGGCAAAGATATAAATCATCACCAAATGGGCGATGCCAAAACTCCACCATTCCCAGTTTCCGGCAATGCCTCGATTACCCACAACCCCAGCAATATAAAGGGGTGTATCAATAGAAAACGTTGTCGCTGCCATACTTGTACCCGCTAACCACCAAGGAAGCGATCGCCCGGAGACGAAAAAATCAACTAAACTCCCTGAGGCTTTGCGTGAGAGATAAAGTCCTAATCCCATTGAACCAATCAGGTAGAGCAGAACTATCAACCAATCAACCTGTTGCATACTTTTGCGATAACGTTTGACCTGAATTTGATATGATACATCGCTTTTAGGTCAGATAATTTTAGAGGTTAGATTTTCATGTTTGATCAACCTCTCTCAACTTAGTCGGGGCGGGTTTATTCATATCTGGGTGAGGTAAAAAACGATAATAGTGAAACCCGCCCCTACACAGATTGTGTCAGATAGAAAGGTGGCACATCGGTTGGAACTCCACAGGTTTAGCCTTGGTCAGGTTAACCAAACGTAAGACAATTTTCACTAACGAACGGACGATTGAGGCTAATTTTATGCTATATAGAGCTGTTGCCTTTTCCACTTTGGCTGTGCTGGTGGGTAGCGATTTAACTCAGCAAGCGATGGCGACTCCAGATTCCCCGACAACTAACCCACCATCGGAAACCAGAAACTATGTTGTCCCCACAGAAGCCACCTCAGCCACACCTTCCCCTAGAACCGTCGCCGCTCCAGAAGCGACACCAACCCCAGAATTTGCCCAATCTGTTCCCACCCTAAATCAATCTCAACGGTCTAACGATTTAGTTGTTCTCGCCACAGACGTGCAAGTCGTGGGTGTGTCTGAAGAATTGCAGCAGCTTGTCTTAAAAACGATTCGCACTCGTCCAGGGGGTCAAACCAGTCAAAGCCAATTGGATCAGGATATTCAAGCGATTTTAGATACAGGGTTCTTTGCCAACGCCAGTGTCACACCAAGGGCTAACTCCACTGGCTGGGAGGTTGTTTATCAGGTTGAACCGGTTATCGCGCGATCGCTAGAACTTTCCGGTAACCAGGTTCTTACCCCAGACATAGCTAATTCTATTTTTAATCCGCAATTGGGTCAACCCGTTAGTCCTGCTAGCCTACGTCAAGGGATACAACAGTTAGAACAATGGTATGAAGACAATGGCTATATCTTGGCACAGGTTTTAGACGTGCGATCGACATCCGATGGCGTGATTACGGTTGAAGTGGCGGAAGGCGTCGTCAGTGACATTAATTTCCGCTTCCTCGACGAAGAAGGCGAACCCACAGACGGACGAACTCGCGAGGATTTCATTAATCGCGAATTGAACCTACAACCCGGTCAAGTCTTTAATGTAGAGGTTGTCCGCCAAGACTTGCAACAGCTTTACCAGATGGGATTATTTGATCAAGTAGACATTTCTCTCAACGGTGATACAAGAAACGTCGATGTTATTTATAACCTCATCGAACGCCCCGCCCGTGGCGTCAATGCTGGCGCAGGATATAGCAATGATAGTGGTGTTTTTGGCACTCTCAGTTATAACGACTTCAATCTCGGTGGTGTGAACCAGAAACTGGGATTGAATATACAGTTTAGCCGTCGTGATTTCCAGTTTGATGGCAACTATGGTAGACCCTATCGGGCTAGTAATCCAGAACAACCCGGATATAACGTGAATACGTTTCGGCGTCGTACTGTATCCCAAACATTCGATGATGATGTTGATCTCGCGAATGGGGATGATCCCCGTGAAGGACAGTTTGGCGGTGGTGTCAGCTTATCCAAACCCGTGAATCAGGAATGGGATGCGTCGGTAGGCGTCAACTATACCCGCACCAGTATCCGCGATAGTGAGGGCAAAATTAATGCAGTTGATGAATTCGGGAATCGTCTCTCCTTCAGCGATAACGGAATTGATGATTTAGTTACCGTTTCTGCTGGAGTGACGCGGGATAAACGAGACAATCCTGTCAATCCCACCCAAGGTTCTCTGGTGCGTCTGAGTACGGAACAGTCTGTACCTATTGGTAATGGTAGTATTTTGATGAATCGCCTGGAGGCAAACTACTCTCAGTACGTTCCCGTTGATGTATTTAATGGCAATAGTCAAGAAGTCTTGGCATTTAACGTTCAGGGAGGAACCACGATTGGTGATTTACCCCCCTACAACGCCTTTAACCTCGGCGGTCAAAATTCGGTGCGAGGCTACGGTACAGGGGATGTCGGAACAGGGCGCAGTTATGTGTTAGCGTCGGCGGAGTATCGGATTCCCATCTTCAATCCAGTGGGCGCAGTTGTTTTTGCTGACTTTGCGTCGGATTTGGGTTCGAGTGAAACCGTACCGGGAGAACCGGGTGTGGTACGGGGTAAACCGGGAAGTGGGTTTGGTTACGGTGCGGGATTGCGCGTCAATTCCCCTGTGGGTATCATCCGCGCCGATTTAGGATTTAATGACCAAGGAGATAGCCGAGTCCAGTTTGGTTTGGGTCAACGATTTTAAGCCTTTGGGATTATCGCGGTTGTAGGGGCGAGTCGCTGCACATAGTAGGCGGTGTGAGAATTAACTTGTCTCGACTCGCCCTTTTCTAAATGCGGTGTTAGATAATTCCCCATACCGGGCGGAGGGCGACCCGATTAAATTAAGGGTTTGGTGGTATGAATTGTGTGCGGCGGGTCGCCCCTACATTTGTATAGGGTGTTAGATAATTCCCCATACCGGGCGAAGGGCGACCCGATTAAATTAAGGGTTTGGTGGTATTAATTGTATGCGGCGGGTCGCCCCTACATTTGTACCCGGTGTTAGATAATTCCCCATACCAGGCGGAGGGCGACCCGATTAAATTAAGGGTTTGGTGGTATTAATTGTATGCGGCGGGTCGCCCCTACATTTGTACCCGGTGTTAGATAATTCCCCATACCGGGCGAAGGGCGACCCGATCAAATTAAGGGTTTGGTGGTATTAATTGTATGCGGCGGGTCGCCCCTACATTTGTACCCGGTGTTAGATAATTCCCCATACCGGGCGAAGGGCGACCCGATTAAATTAAGGGTTTGGTGGTATGAATTGTGTGCGGCGGGTCGCCCCTACATTTGTACCCGGTGTTAGATAATTCCCCATACCGGGCGGAGGGCGACCCGATTAAATTAAGGGTTGGGTGGTATTAATTGTGTGCGGCGGGTCGCCCCTACGAGAACACCAACGCCTGTTATAAATCGGGGCTATAATTATTCCAACTCCAACTTTAATCCTGGCATTAATCGCTGTAAATTCTTTAACGATTTTCCTTGCCAAGGAATTTTACCGGAGCCTTTAATTTCGATCTGGATCGTCTTCTTTTTGCGTACATTCAAGACAAATTTAGATAACATGCTAATTCCTGAACTATTGAGGAATTCTAGCTCTCGCAGGTTTAACGTAATCAAGGAAGGGTCTTGCTGAATCATCTCATCGAGGATTTTGATGATCGGTTCGTACTCCTTCATTCCACCCAGTCGCAGTGACCCTTTAAAATATACAGTGGATGTTTCTGGATCACCGATTACTTGGTAATTTTCACCCTGAACGTTTTGCTTTTCCATGAATAATTTAGCTCCTAAAACTATAAATCGCTGATAATACTTATTGAAGGTTTTTAATTTATACCTTCAGTTGCACCATCGTTGTTACCGTAACCACCTCGGGTTCTTGTTTAACGGTTTCAAATTTCCAACCTAACTTGGCAAAATAATCATTTTTCATGGTTAATAACCCCAGTCCAGAAGCTCCCCCGGTTTCATCTTCAGCACTTTTTTCTAACTGACGGATATAGAGTTCATCCAGATCGGATTCGAGTAATTCCTGAATGAAAGATTGGAACTTATGAACCGATTGCTGAGAAACACTATTAGTTGCCAATAAAACTAAAGTTATTTCGCTCGCAATATCTAAAATATGTAACCCAAATTTAATCGGATAGGATGAATTATCGTCATTAAACTTCATCGCATTTTCCAGTAATTCATTAGCGATATAACTCACCGCTCCTTTTATTTCAACTCGCTTCCCCTCAGGGTCTGGATCTTCGTAAATAGCGGGAAAAAAGGTAGTCAAGTAATCAGCGACAAAATCAGCCGATAAACCATTGTTGCGCCAGCGTTGCTGAATGGGAATGGAACTCGGTGAGAAGCCAAGAATTAAAAACTCTTGTTCATCAGACAGATTTTCTTGAAATTCTCCAAATATCTTATGCATAGCCATTATGTCCAATCAAAAGTTATTATTTTTTCACAACTTGTCCAATAAGGTTATAATGATTTTGGCGGTAGAGTCGGCATGATATTTGACTAAAGAATAGGCAGTGGTAACTAGGAAATCGATTCGTTTCATAAATAAAGATAATCTGTATAACTTGCTAATCAGTTAATCTCCTTGAGACGTCACAGATCCTTAAAGGGCAGCAGCCTTGCCAGAGTAACCTATCTCTAGGATCTCACAAAATTGCTCACTTTTATACCGTTTTTGTGGAAAATTATCAGTGGCAATTATTTTATCTGTGCAGAGCAAAATTCTGTCCCTAATGTCTACTATTATGTCCGGTTGAATATTTATACTATCGAAGGGTTCTAAGCAGATTGGTGGAAATAAACTTAACTAGATTAAGTTTTGTAAACACGCCTCAAACTCTTACCTAAAACGTCTACTTCGCACGGTTATCGTGTTGTCATTCTGAACGAAGCTCGGCGTTAGGGGACTTGCGACTTAATAATGTACCAAGGAAGTTTGGCTAAGTTCATGAATTCAGCTTTCCTTACTGGTACTTTATTTTTACGCAGCTCCCTAGCCTAGAATCTCACCAGATGCGCGAGCTGAACTCCGTTACGCTCTGCATGATCAAAGCTCAGTTTGTGACCGCGAACAGTATAGCTTTCTTCTCAAGGGAAGTGAGTATGACGATCCCTACCGTTAACTTCAATTGTCCCGACCTGCTTAATTGCTGTTTGTGCCATCAGCATGACCACACCACTTTCTAATCCATGTCCCACTACCCAATAGTCACAACATCCATCATCGTAATGAAGAATATCATAATAGTCTCCTTCCACTTCGTCAACAGGTTCCATAAACCCCGCCATATCTAATTCCTCCTAAATCTATTTCTGTTTCATCACGAGCAACGTAATATCATCATAGATTTTTTGATTACCAATTTAACTGAACAGAGATTTGATTGATAAACTGAGAAATTTCTTCATTCTAATATGTCATTCTGAGCGAAGCGTGAAGCGCAGCTATAGCGAGGAACGAGCTTTAGAATCTGAAGGTCGTGAAGGGTTCCGCTCAGCATGATAGATTACCTCTTTGACTGCAACTTGGTATAAGATAAGCTTACCTTCCAGCTATAGCCCGCACAGTCTCCACGGGTAACGATAACGCTTCAGCAATTTGTTCTACAGTTAAACCCATTGCCAATAACTTTGGAATCGCATTTTGTTGCGCCAACTCCGCTTGTTCTCGTGCCTGTTGTTCTTGTACTTTTTCCCGTTCAGCTTGTTCTCGTGCCTGTTGTTCTTGTATTTTTTCCCGTTCGGCTTGTTCTCTTGCCCGTTTTTCTAACCTTCGCTGTTCAATAATTTCCACAAAGGAAGCAAATCGCTCCCCATCCGGATGGTATAGCTGTAAATTCCCCTCTTCTACTTCAAATCTTATGCCCAAACAGGGACTAATCCAACCCGACATTCTCGGAATGGGTTGTAAGAGTCTTTCATCTCGTTGCCATCCTTTGAGAATTCCAGGCTGAGGATCAAACAGGTAATATTCCTCGACACCATAACGTTCGTAAAAATAACGCTTGGTTTCCTCTAATTCTGCCTTCGTATTACTGTGAGAGGCAATCTCGAAAACGACTTGCGGCGGAATATTGTCTTCTTCCCACTGTTTATAGGAACGTCGATCACCCTTGGGACGTCCGATGACAACCATGACATCAGGTGCTTGTCTAATCCACGGTTCACCTTCCACTGGATACCAAAATAAATCTCCAGCAACAAAGACATTAGGATTCTCAAGAAATAAGGCATCAATTCCACCTTGAATGGTGACAATCAAGCGGAATTGGATTGTATTGTCTGCCAAAGGTTGACCGTCACTTTCGGGGTAGATGATTTTCGCGGAAGTAGAAAGGGACATACTATCACAGGAGGAAGCATTTTTTGTCACTTTAGCATATCCCTAAACTATCGTGGAGCAATGTGCTGTATGCCTGGAATGCCCAAGCCACAAGGTTTATCAGCACTCAGGAACAATTGTGCGATCGCGCCAAGTCTCAACAATTTTTTGGTAGGTGCTACTACAGTTTTCCGGTTTCGTCAACTTAAGCCCTAGGACATCGGTCAAGAAACCGGGTTTCTGGAGGTGAAAGGTTGATAGGAAGTTGCCATCCTCACGAGAAACCCGGTTTCTAGGAATAGGAATTTGGTAATCGTGAAGAAGTCGGGGATCTGGTAGTAGTGTGAAAGCAGCTATTACCCAATTTCTGACCACATTATGAGTAATCGCGAGAAACTACGCCAACTCCTACTCCAACTTGACGACAAGAGCTACAAAGCCTATAAGGATATCAAGGGACGTTATCACTTTCCGGATTTCACCTTAATTGTCGATCGCGTCCAAGGTGATCCCTTTGCCAGTCCCAGTCATGTTCGGGTGCAACTGTCCCAAGCGGTGGCGGATTTTCCCAAAACCCTTTACCAAAGTCGTAGTCGAGAAATCGCCTTACGGGATTACCTGACACGCCAGTTTGATTTAGTGGCGCGAGAGTTTAGTTCCCACCGGGGAACCGGGAATAGTGGGCGGATTGCGATTATGTCTGTGGGACAATCAGTAATCGAACGCACGGCAGCTTTTGTCAATGATGAACTTGTAGAAGTACGCTTTGTCGTCGGATTACCTGCACGGGGACGACGTATTTCTGGGCGTCAGGCGGCGGAAATGTTGTGTGAGGATATTCCAGAGATTGTTGATCAAGCGCTGAAGTACGACTCTCTAGATGCGGTAGAGATTAAACAGCACGTTGAAACCATCGAAGATGCAGACTGGTTGCGTCAACAGTTAGCCGAACGGGATTTAGTGGCATTTATTGCCGATGATGCCATTCTACCCCGACGCAGTGGCGTGGATGATCGCCCGTTAAATGAAAATGCGTTACCCTTCCAATCCCCAGAAACCTTGCGGGAAACCTTTAATTGTCCCAATCGGGGAGAGGTAACAGGGATGGGGATTCCAGCAGGAATTACCTTAATTGTCGGCGGTGGCTATCATGGCAAATCTACCGTCTTGCGATCGCTCGAGGTGGGGGTCTATAATCACATTCCGGGAGATGGACGGGAATTGGTGGTGACTCAAGCCTCAGCCGTAAAAATTCGGGCAGAAGATGGGCGTAGTATTGCCAGTGTCGATATTTCGCCGTTTATTAACCAACTACCTCAAGGTCGGTCTACTCGTCAATTTTCCACCGCCAATGCGAGTGGAAGTACCTCCCAGGCGGCGAATATTATTGAAGCGTTAGAAGCCAATACCCAGTTATTACTCGTGGATGAGGATACGGCGGCGACAAACTTTATGATTCGGGATCATCGGATGCAACAGTTGATTGCCAAAGACAAGGAACCGATTACGCCGTTTATCGATAAGATACGCCAACTCTACACTGATTATGGAGTATCCACGATTGTAGTCATGGGGGGTAGTGGTGATTACTTCGATGTCGCCGATACCGTCATCGCCATGGATAACTTCCAACCCTACGATGTTACCGAAAAAGCCCGCGCGATCGCGAAACAGTATCAAACAGAACGGATTCCCGAAGGCGGAAAAGAGTTTGGCGAGATTGCGCCACGTATTCCCTTACCCGAAAGCATTGATCCCAGTCGCGGTTCACGAGACGTTAAGCTGAAAGTGCGCGATGTGGATGAAGTTGTCTTTGGCAAAGAGGAAATTGATTTAGCCGCCGTTGAACAGATTGTGGAGAAAGGGCAATTACGGGCAATTGCTGAAGCGATTGTTTATGCCAAACGGCACTATATTAATGGGCGAACTACAGTTGCCGAAGTGCTAAATCGGATGATGGCAGATCTGGAATCTCAGGGATTAGATTTGCTGGGAAATTTGCCAGAAGGAGACTTAGTATTATTCCGGCAATTTGAGTTAGCCGCCGCCTTAAATCGATTGCGAACATTACAGGTACGGGATCATCATTAACATCCTCTGCCACCGTCGCCAAAAGCTGATTTGTCGGTCATAGATCTGTAGGGGCGACCCACTCAACTCAATTAAGAGAACCGACCCCTAACTATTGTCGGGTCGCCCTCCTAAAATTGGCTGACTGAGAATGATGCAACATCTGGGGTATAATCATCCCAGTCGTAAACTTGCCCACGATTCTGCCCAACCATGGCTCAATTAAAAATTGTTAACAATTTTGATGGCAGCTTTGTCCTTGAACCAGACGCCCAGACCCATTTATTTAGCTTGTTGAACGGTGAATCATTCCGCCAGCAAGTCGCGGGACAACTGCACTGTCAAGACTTGGAATTCACCGAGTTACTGTTTCAACCTGTTCCCTACAGCGAAGGGACTCCCAAAGGAATGCCACGGGAGTTTGAACAGTATCACGAATCGGACGATTATGCAATTATAAATGTCCCACCCAACTTCATGTTCAAAGCCAAAATCTTTAACCCCAGCCGCCTCTGCGCGATTTATCGAAAAATAGCCTAACCTATTGCTGATGAGTTCTGAAACGCCAACTCCCGCTCTCTCTGACTTAGACTATATCCCTTATCTGGATGAAGGGGGTAATCTCCCGGAATCTTTATCCAGTAAAATCGGTGTCTATGCTATTTTTGACCAGGATAAAACTCTGCAACTGGTCAACTATTCTCGTGATATTTATGTCAGCTTAAAACAACACCTAGTCCGTCAGCCCCAATCTTGCTATTGGTTGAAAGCGGAAACCATTGAGCGCCCCAATCGCACTCGCTTGGAAACAATCCGCAAGGCTTGGATTGAAGAAAATGGAGACATTCCGCCAGGGAATGGTCAAAATGAAGCGATTTGGAATCAGCCGATTGATGCGAAAAAGGCGATGACCGATGAGGATAAAGCCACCTATAACAAGAGTGAAGAATTAGGAAAAATTAAGCTGTTAAAGAAAATAGCACGGCGAGTTGAAGCGGAAATAGTCGAACAATTAAATGCCCGTGGTGTGCAAGCTGAGATTCGTTTTAATCCTAAGTTAAAAGAGCAGGGATTACTGGATTTAAAATAATGACTCGCCCAGAAACCGGGTTTCTTTCTTTATCTAGAGTAACTCGCCCAGAAACCGGGTTTCTTCCTTAGATATCTATGGCATTTATGGTATTGCTTCAGAAACCCAGTAAGTCTGTGTAGTTCATACAAGACATCGGTCAAGAAACCGGGTTTCTTTGAGTGAAAGGTTGATATGATGTTGTCATCCTCACGAGAAACCCGGTTTCTAGGAATAATTAGAGTTGCTTAAGATATCATAATTCATATTCATCATTCATAAACAGCTTGCCTAAATCGCTCATGACGCCAACGCTGCTCAATAATCGCTATCGCATCCTCCAGACGCTGGGGGCAGGTGGGTTTGGGAATACCTTTCTCGCTGAAGATACTTATATGCCTTCGGGACGTAAGTGTGTGATTAAGCAGCTTAAACCCATGACTCATGATCCCCAAACCTATCAGCAAGTAAAAGAGCGATTTCAGCGGGAAGCGGCGGTTTTAGAAGAGTTAGGTGAAAGTAATCACCAAATTCCCCGATTATTTGCTTATTTTTCCGAATCTGGACAATTTTACTTGGTTCAGGAATGGATTGAAGGGGATACCCTGACTCAAATTGTAGACCGGGAAGGTCGTCTGAATGATGGTCAAGTCAAGGCAATTTTGTTGAGTCTGTTGCCTGTACTGGATTACGTCCACAGTTGTCACATTGTTCACCGGGATCTTAAACCGGATAATGTGATTGTCAGGCGGCGAGACGGATTACCTGTGCTGATTGACTTTGGTGCGGTGAAAGAAGCGATTAAAACGGTTGTTCATTCCCAAGCCCACACCACGCCATCGATTGTCATTGGCACACCGGGGTTTATGGCAGCCGAACAAGCGGCAGGACGTCCTCGCTATGCTAGTGATCTGTATAGTTTGGGCTTAATTGCGGTATTTTTGCTCACGGGGAAATTACCGCAAACTCTCGAAACCGATACCCGCACTGGCGAAATTTTATGGCGTCGGGATGCGCCGAATTGTCACTCCCATTTAGCTACGGTGATTGATCAGGCAATTCGCTTTCATCCGCGCGATCGCTTTGCGGATGCTAAGGAGATGCTGGAAGCGTTAAACGCCCATCCCACAACGATCGCGACACCCACATTATCCCTTTCTAGTTCTAGCGAAGCTGTCCCTTCTACCCGTAAGCCAGCCGTTCCGCCAACCGTTCCTATCCGCAGAAAACCTCTACAAGCAGACGAGGAACAACCCTCTCGGCGCTTCGGCGGCTTAATTGCTGGCGGCTTACTCCTAAGTGCTGTGGCGATTGGCTGGGGTTTAAACCGTGTATTAGAACCATCCAATCGCATACCATCACCGCCAGAGTCAGTATCCGCCTCCTCTGAAAACACGCCTCTACCCTCACCTACACCGCCCCCAACAGCTTCACCTGTGTCCACTCCGCCGCCAAAACTGGTGAACCCGGAATCACCACCACCCCTGTCCCCACCTGAGCCCACATTCCGTATCCAAGAATCCCCAGAACTCCTCCCTTCTCCAGATCCCCCCGCGCCCTTTGCCTCTGAACCTTCAGTATTACCCTCCCCCTCTCCTTCCCCGTCTCCTGTCACTTCCCCAACCCCCACACCTTCACCCTCACCCTTATCTGTACCCGAAAACCACACCCCTAAACCGCCTCGATCGAATAAAATTCCTGGATTTACGCCAGGAACCCCACGAAAAGTGGTGGAAGCCGCCTTAGGTACACCCACCCAGCAAACCAAAGGGTTGTGGCATAATACCCAGGCATTGACCTATGAAGACTTTATTCGCGATCGCGTCAGTCTCGGTTATCTGTTTGACCGCGATACCAAGCGTTTACGCCAAACTGAGGTGGCATTTTCCCAATCTGTGGGATTAGAAACCATGGCAAACACCTTAGATAAAATGCTGAGTCGCAATCTCTCACCAGAGATTCGCCAGGGATTAACTCAGGTTTATCAGCGTCAATCCAATCGTTATCGTTTCAACAGCAGCAACGGTTCTCCGTTAAAAGGAGTGATTGAACGCAATGAACGCGATCGTATTTATATTGGGGTATGGGAAGCTGATTTGCATTAAGTGCCATTCGTCATTTGTCATTCGTTCAATATTAAGCTGTTCGGCATTTAAACCTTGATGTCAATAATGGCGAAAGCCGTGTAGTGCGAGCATCTTGCTCGCTACTAATACCCAATTTATAGCAAATCGCTCTGGTGTATTTACAACTCCCGTACCTGAAACTGAGTCCAGATGAGATGTTCGTACAAACAAAGTGTAACTAGACCAGCGCGAAGCGCTATAAATGCACGACAGCTTAGTGATGGGCGGGTTTAGTTAAGTTAGTGGTTTGAGCCAAAGCGTTATCGGTAAAACCCGCCCCTACACACTCACAACTCAAAACTCAATCAGCCAGTATTTTGCTCCAACTTTGGGCACCAATAATCCCATCAGCCGTGATCCCTTGTTGTTGTTGGAATCGTTTAACTGCACCTGCTGTCCCTGAACCATAGATTCCATCTGGTGTCGCCCCAATACGACGTTGCAGATATTTAACCACAAATCCTGTGGCATGGTTTTCTCGCAAAACTGGCATGGCTAAGATTTGATTAATGATCTGCCAGGTTTTAGCATCCGCTTTACCTGTGGGTGTAACACCAACGATCGCCTGAAAGGTTTTGAGTGCTGCTGTAGTATCCGCTTCGTTGGAACCATCTTCTTTTAATGGTGTACCTTTGGGACTTCTGATTTTTAGTCGATTTAAGGCTTTTTGAAGGTCAACAATTGGATTTTGGGAAAGGGGAATCGTCGGTGATGCGGTTTGTCCAGTTAATCCTTTGACAATTGCATTTGCCACGGCTTCGGCATCGTAGCGATCCATGTCCTCTTGATTATCGCAGAAACAGCACTCAACGAGAATCGCGGGCATTGCGGTATTCCGGAGAACGTACAAATGGGAACCATCTTTAATCCCGCGATTGAAGTACCCTAACTCAACAATATTATCTAATACAGGTTTAGCCATATCCTTCCCCGTATTGCTGATGGCAAAGACTTCTGCGCCTTTAGCTTTGCCGTTAAAGGCATTAAAATGGATGGATATAAATTGATCGACACGATTGTTATTCGCTGTATTGCACCGTTGCTGTAGGGAATTGCTGACACTCCAAGCGCGACTCGGGGTACAGTCTACGACTTGATGACCCAGGGATTTGAGCTTCGAGATCACTCTCGTCCCCACCGCCTTGGTCATATCATCTTCTTTTCTGATATTGCTAGCACCAGTATCTGGAGGGCAGTTATGTCCGATATCAATTCCGTATTTCATCTTGACTCCCAATTGGTGATGAGATGTTAATTCACTAAACTATGATCATGACCGATGACTGAACCGATGCACTAGGGGTTGACATCCCTACCACCCGTTTGTTCCCTTTGTGAAATCGGTCATAGCGGTTCAGAAAGTATGTCTGCATCTCCTAAATCCCGATAATCCGATCCGGAGAAAATTCTGGAAACGTACTAATCTAGAGAAATTTAGGGAATTCTAGGATAGCAAGACATGGATGAGTTTATGGCAGCCGCGATCGCTCAAGCCAAGCAGGGACTCCGGGAAGGGGGAATTCCCATTGGTTCAGTTTTAGTCAAAGAGGGTCAGATTATTGGTCAGGGATATAATAAGCGCGTTCAAGATAATGATCCTGTCACCCACGCCGAAATTGATTGCCTGCGTCATGCGGGCAGAATCGGCAACTACAATGACACAATCCTGTACTCTACATTAATGCCCTGTTACCTCTGCGCCGGGGCTGTGGTGCAATTTGGGATTAAAAAAGTGATTGCTGGCGAGTCTCAAACCTTTGCTGGTGCCAGAGAATTTATGGAATCCCATGGCGTTGAGGTTGTGGATTTGAATCTAGAGGAGTGTCAGCAGATGATGAGCGACTTTATTCAACAGCATCCCAAACTCTGGAATGAAGATATTGGCGTTTAAGGGAAGCAGGGGGAGCAGAGGGAGCAGGGGGAGCAGGGAGAGCAGGGGGAGCAGGGAGAGCAGGGGAAGTTAACTCAAAGTTCTACCTTACCTGTTCACACCGAGCGTGTTACCGAGCGTGTTACTGAGCGAAGCCGAAGTAAGTCGAGGTAAGTCGAGGTGTTCACTGTTCACTGTTCTCTGACCAATGACCAATGACCAATAACAAGTTAACAAAAGTTCATCAGAACTTCACTGGGTTTTTCTAGGACTTTACCTGGACTTGATAGACCATTAGCTAATCTAGTAAACAAGCTAAGGCAAGTCGATTCACACCCAAGCAATCTCTCCTGCCAACTGGCTTAATCAGCAGCGGCAATTTGCAATTTGGTGAAATTTGAGAAAGACGCCTTGTTTCGCACAACTGATACTGGAAATTGTTACTAGGACTTATTAATCATGACTGGCTCTCCTTTAAAGAAATTTCTCTTTACGCCGATAATTCTTTCAACCGCCGTCTTCTCAGCTTTGACTTTACCTCTAGCGTTCTTCGGAGATCAAGAGGTCACAATTCAGCTACAAGAAGAGCCTATCCATCATGGAAAAATCCGAGATGTAGCGATGCCATACCTAGGATTGGCAAGTGTTTTAGGGGTGGGGACAGGAATCGCCACAATTGCTGTAACTGGGTGGCGACAATCATCCAAGAAATCTGCTCAAGCTGAAGAACAGCTTTCGGATTTAGAGCGACATCTTCAAGAAAAAGAACAACTGTTAGAAGAATTGAAACAGTCTAAATCTCGACTGGCAGCGGCTGGACTCAATAATTTTTTAGAGCAAGAAAAAGAAGACGAATCAGAATCCGTTCAGCTTTCTGAGAACGAAGATCAACCCCTGGTTGAAGAAACCGTTAAACCAGAACCGGAAATCGTTCCACCTTCTGAACATGAAGCTCAACCTCTAGTCGAAGAAACGGTTGAACCGCAACCTGCACTAACACCTACTGTGGTGAAATCTGAGGAACAGCCAATGAGTGTTCCGTTCACCATCACCACACAACCCTTTCATACCCAACTCGCTACCGCTCATCCCGTTAGCAGCCAAACAGCGTCAGCGAAATTTGCCTCGGCTCAAAACTTCCTGGGTTATCAACCCAAAACATCAGTTCCTTCTACATCAACTGTTACCCCACCTAGCACCTCTGACGTTGAGCAACTTCAGGTGCAACTGCAAACCATCATGTCTCAGATGATTGTCATGCAAGCCGAACTACAGGCGGCTCAAAAAGCGGCTCAGTCTCAGGGACATGCAACCCAACCGCGCCATTCAACCTCACTCAAGGTGATTCAGTCTTGGTCTCAACACCCTCAGGCAGTAATTTAATAGTCCAGACCCCCCCTTTTTTTAGCTATACGTCAGACTTTGGGATTGAAAATTAGTAGGGTGGGTTGAGCGAAGTCGAAACCCACCAGCATACCAGTCAGCGCCATTTACCCTAAATATTTTAGCGGCTAACCTTGGGAGAGCGATCGCACTCCTCCACGCTATCCCCTCAATCCCCTAAAATAACCAATTTTGTCTTGATGCGCGATGTCAATTTCCCCCATCAACCGACTTTGTCGGAGTAAAATTTTTATTCCTTCCTAATGCTGTCCGTCAGGATCTGCGGAATGTAGGGTTAACGGTTGAGATGAGGCAACAGGCAACACAGCACTCATGTAGGTTGGGTAGAGCGATAGCGAAACCCAACAAACAAACCTGAGATGAGAGTTGGGTTTCGTTCCTCAACCCAACCTACTGGCGTGGCACACCTTAATGGGTTGATTGGAATTGTAGGGGCGCACCGACGTGCGCCCGGTTTAACCCTTCGACTTCGCTCAGGGTTAACCGTCAAATTTATCCCACAATTTTAGCTATGTCAGTAGAGATGTTGCATGCAACGTCCCTACATAAATGATGTGTCCTAACCACTATGGCGGTTGCTATAGCAACTTTCATCAACCCGAGTTGGATGATTGAGAATCTTTTGAGGAAGCACTTTGCTGAATGGCATTGAGGAGAGCTTGTTTGTTCAGTTCATAGTTAGCAGTTTTGACGTTGCCTTCTTTGCTCCCCGGTGCTTTTTTCTCTAAATTATCGGGTAGAAGTTTCAATTGCGCCTCTTCAAGTTCAGGGTGTTGTTCGCACCATTCTGAAATCGCGGCTGATAGCGCTTCAATATCATCGGGTACAGGAGCCAATAACTGCTCTAAATTAGCCAAGTAGTCTCCGGAAAATAGAGAATCTTGTTCGGTTAATAATTCGATAAAAGCATCGATATTTTGCTCAGGGGACGACAAATATTCTCGCCGAACTTTATTGGCTGTTTTTTTGACGGTCTCTAGAGGTAAATCTAGCGCGTAAGCAATTTGCTCTAAACCCAAGCCCATTGACATCATTCTGGGGATGGTGTCTAACTTCACTTCTAGTTGAGTCTCCTGATAAAATCGGGTTTGTTTAATCTCGCTTAATCCCAACATGGCAGCTATCTCCTCGCGGCTTTTTTTCGGTAGTTTGTAGACAATAACGGTTTCAATCAGATTAATGAGTTCACGTTGAAGCGTTTCATCGGTTAGCTGTTGCTGTGCTTGTTCGATTAACTGTCTTGCCAATTGTCCGGCTGTCTCTTCCGGCTCAATTACAAGCTTAACAACTTCTACCCCTAATGAGCGTTCTGTGGCTTCCTCTAACTCATCCAGGTAAATCCGTCTCACCCAGTTCAGGGCTAAGAGTTCATTAAACTGCGAAGCTGACTCTCGTTCAATGCTTCGGTTGGGATAGATGACGACAACTTGCCAGGGATGGGAAGGCTGGTATTGCCTTAAAAAGATGAAGAGTTCGGCAAATATGCGGTAGTATCAAGAATTATCTGGCTGAAACTGAACTTCAACGAGGTAGAAAGGTTTGTCAGGTTCGCTGGTTTTGGGTAAAAATAAACCGTCTAGGCGAAAGGCTAACTGTTTGACTTCGCGGGAGGTAAATTCATAGCTAGCGGCTTCTTCTGGAGGACGGTTAATCAGCTCAAATAAGATACTGGGGAATGTCCGAAATAGGTTATAAAAGATACTATCAGTTTTCACTAACGCTGGAATAAAATTATTTTTGCTGATTTATTATACCAAACAGTGCTTTAAGGTTTTGCCGTACCTGATATAGCCTGTCCTCTTTCCGAAGTGAAGGATTTCGCAGATGCTTCGTTTCGTTCCTCCGCTTCGCTCCGGACTCCACGAACCATGACAGATTCTACCTTAGACTGCAACTTAGTATGAGCTTGGCTGACGATTGGACATAACCAAACCCAAACCCTTGATTATTCCGACTCCCCAATTAACGTAAAAGCAGCCCAATGAAGCGGATCGGGATATCTTTGCTGAGTTGTCAACGTCGCTAACCTTAAAGCTTGTGCTTTGTCAATATTTTGTTGCAGATTTTTATAAAATTCAGTCATTAAGAACGCCGTTGAATCATTCGGGCTGTGGGCATTTTCTGCACAATTGCCGATTTGGTGGCTTGTTTGCTTAGAAAGGCAAAAGGGAATTATGACTGTTGAGTCGGACATGATATAACGTGATAAATGCTACAGTTAAGCCAGCAAGTTTTGACTGTGATGCCAGAACATTTCAGTTTTTCGAGAAAGACTGGACAGTAAGCATAAGCACAATGGGGAAGCGGGTAAAGAAACCATGTCTACCGGATCTTACGAGAAAAGTAATTGGGCTTGGCAGTTTCAGCAGTGGCAAAAACAAGTGGGGGAATGGTGGGAACTCCAACTGTCGCGATTTTCACCGGATTTCCCGGATAGTCCCGATTGGTCTTTACCCGCTTGGTTAAGTTCGCCAGTTCTGTTCTTTATTGCTAGGGTAATCTTTTGGGTACTGATTGCTTTGCTGGTATGCTGGATTGCTCTACAACTTATGCGACGGTTTTCTCCTTATGTTTATTCGTGGAGAAACCAACTGCATCAGCAATCTGAAAAACTTACAACCACGCCAGATAGAACCTTATCCGTTGCTGATTGGTTGACGCGATCGCAAAACTGCCAAACTCAAGGTGACTACCGTGAGGCTTGCCTGTGCCTGTATCGAGCTATGTTGCAACAGTTACATGATAGTGGACATGTTCCCCAACAACCCAGTCGCACGGATGGGGAATATCTGAATTTAGTCCAACAGTTCCCTCAGAAGAAAGCCTATCAACGTTTACTGATCACCCATCAACAGCTTTGTTTCAGTCAGACTCCAGCCTCGCGATCGCTGTTTGAGGAGTGTCAGCAAGCCTATCAACAAATCAATCAAGGGTGATGAGAGTTTCCAAACGACGGTTAGGGGTATTGAGTGCGATCGCGATCGCGGTTCTGATCCTGATTACCCTAGTCGCCGCACCAGCCAACAATAAACTCAATAGTGGTTCAACCTATAGCCGCGCCCCCGATGGCTACGGGGCTTGGTATACATTTATGGCAGAACGGGGAACTCCCCTCCAGCGCTGGCAAAAGCCATTGAGTGAATTCGGCGATCGCCAGGATGTCACCTTGTTGCGCGTTCACAGCCGTTTAGTTCCAAATCAATTAAATAGTTCAGAGGACGACTGGGTTAAAAAGGGTAATACCCTCCTTATCGTTGGTGTCCACCAACCTGTAACTGAAGCGGCATTTAGTACCCGACAAGATAGTCCAGTTGGTAAGGTTAAGATTGACACCAGGCGGCGACATAATTCCAGCAACAACGCTATTATTAGTGATAACTTTGGCGCGATTATATGGCAACAAAAACGCGGCAAAGGACAGGTTATTTTTATCACCACTCCCTATCTTGCTGCCAATGCATATCAAGATTTTTCAGCCAATTATGAACTATTGGCTAAACTGGTAACTCAGGAAAACCTAGGCGATAAAATTAGAAATGAAACGATTAACTCATCTGCCAATGCCAATCAACTATGGGTTGATGAATACATCCATGGTTACAAAGATAAAGAAGCAATTGAACGCGAAGTTGGCGAAAATGTCATCAGTTATTTAATCAAAACCCCCCTATTTCCCCTGCTGATCCAAGGCATTGTTATCCTACTTGTGGCGATTTGGGCGGCTAATCGTCGTTTTGGACAACCCGTTACCTTATCCGCCCCTGTGGTGGATAATAGTGAAGCATACATTCGGGCGCTAGCAGCTGTCTTACTCAAAGCAGGGAGTCATGACTTTATCGTAGATAGGGTTGGCAAAGCAGAACAGCGACAACTCCAGAAAGACTTAGGATTAGGAGACACTCCCCTCAACCATCAATCCCTAGTAGCGGCTTGGGCGCGACAGACGGGGCGTCCAGCCAAAGACTTAGAACAACTACTACAAGTCTCCTCTAACAAACGCCGCTTGAGTGAATCCGACTTGCTAAACTGGTTGAGAAAATGGTCAGAATTATAAACAGTTTTGACCCTTCACAACCTTCGAGGGCATGGCGCATGAATGTGTAGGGGCGGGTTTGACAACTATCCTTTCTTCCCTCACCCAGATGCGACTAAACCCGCCCCGACGTAGAGACGTAGCTACGTCTCTATATTCCCGTATTCCCTATTCCCTGAAACATGACAAATGACAACACCATCTTTAATCGTATCAGCCAAACCCTGGGCAAAGTTGTTTTGGGTCAATCGACTGTCGTGCAACAATTGCTTGTCGCCCTACTGAGTGGGGGTCATGTGATTATCGAAGGTGTACCGGGAACCGGAAAAACCTTACTCGTGAAAGTGCTGGCAAAATTAATCCAAGCTGATTTTCGGCGAATTCAACTTACCCCCGATATTTTGCCCTCGGATATTCTGGGAACCAATATTTTTGACTTGAATAGCCGCAGTTTTACCCTCAAACAAGGACCCATTTTTACCGAGATTTTGCTGGCGGATGAAATTAACCGCACACCTCCTAAAACCCAAGCCGCGCTATTAGAAGCGATGGAAGAACAACAGGTAACGCTAGATGGGGAAAGTTTGCCGTTACCGGACTTATTTTGGGTGATTGCGACTCAAAATCCCCTAGAATTTGAGGGAACTTATCCGTTGCCCGAAGCGCAGTTAGACCGCTTTTTATTTAAACTGGTAGTAGATTACCCGGATACCGCCGCAGAAAAGCAGATGTTGCTGAATGTTCAGAAGGGATTTCGGGCTAAACGCTTTGATTTGGAACGTCTCAAACCTGTCGCCACCGTAGGACATATTCTTAATGGGCGGAAAGCAGTGCAAGCTGTTGATGTGGATGAGAAAATACTGGATTATTTATTAGCATTAGTGGCAGGTTCGCGCAACCATGGGGATTTGGCGTTAGGGGCGTCGCCCAGGGCGACGGCGACGTGGTTACAAACGAGTAAGGCGTATGCATGGTTGGCGGGGCGGAATTATGTGACACCGGATGATGTGAAAGCCGTTGCGCCGCCGTTGTTGCGTCATCGTCTGATTTTGAAACCTGAAGCGCAGTTGGATGGGTTGATGGTTGATGGGGTGATTGCGTCGTTATTGAAGCAGGTTCCGGTGCCGCGATGATGGATATGGCGATGAATACAGCAGTTTACTCTGCTATGCGGTACATTGTCGATCCCCCTAAATCCCATAAGCAAAAAAAGCTGTAATTCAAAATTCAAACTATAGTCAGGGCGGGTTTAGTTGCATCTGGGTGAGGCAAGAAACGATAATAGTGAAACCCGCCCCTACACACTAATATGATTATTCCGTCACAACGTCTTTATTGGCTGCTGCTACTGGGTATGGTAATCGCCCTTTTACTGGCTGTTGTGTTTAATCAGCCAAGCAGCATTTGGGGAACTCTGGCGTTTGATGCGATTGTCCTGAGTTTAGCGGTTTGGGATGGACAACGGGTTAAACCGTATCGTGTCACGGTGACGCGCTATCCGTTACATCGATTATCCATCGGGCGGGATAATCCTGTGGTATTATCGGTGCGATCGCGATCGTCATCTGCCCAAATTCGCCTGCGTGATCACTACCCCCTAGAGTTTGACATCTCTACACCCACTCTTTCAGCCCAACTGGAACCCAATCATACTCAGGAATTTACCTACACCGTTAATCCTAAACGTCGCGGTGAGTATCACTGGGGAGATATTCAAGTGCGCCAACGGGGGCGCTGGGGATTAGCATGGCTGGATTGGACAATCCCCGCGAGTCAGACGGTGGCGGTGTATCCGGATTTGTTGGGATTGCGAGAACTCTCAATTCGCCTCACCTTAGAAAATACCGGAACCATGCGCCAAGCGCGACGCCTGGGTGCGGGAACTGAGTTTGCGGAACTTCGGGAATATGGTGTTGGAGATGATACTCGACTGATTGATTGGAAAGCTACAGCCCGCCGTTCACGTCCGTTAATCCGAGTATTGGAACCCGAGAGGGAGCAAACGTTAATTATTTTACTTGATCGAGGGCGGTTAATGACGGCACAGGTGCAGGGATTAAAGCGGTTTGATTGGGGGTTAAATGCGACATTATCCCTGGCTTTGGCGGGATTAAATCGAGGCGATAGAGTGGGAATTGGTGTGTTTGACCGAGAGGTTACCAGTTGGATTCCACCAGAACGGGGTCAGCATCAGTTATCGAAATTAATAGAACGTTTGACACCAATTCAACCTGTATTATTAGAACCGGATTATTTTGGCGCGGTGACGCGATTAGTGAATCAACAAACTCGTCGTGCTTTAGTGGTTTTAATTACCGATATTGTTGATGTGACGGCTTCGGCTGAACTCTTATCAGCCATGGGACGCCTCACGCCGCGTTATTTACCCTTTTGTGTGACATTACGTGATCCCCAAGTTGATACTATTGCTCACACGCGGACTTCTGATATAGAAACAACATACTCTCGTGCGGTTGCGTTAGATTTAATTGCCCAGCGTCAGGTAGCTTTTGCCCAATTGAAGCAAAAAGGGGTATTGGTATTAGATGCACCAGCGAATCAAATTAGTGAACAGTTAGTTAACCGTTATTTACAACTGAAGGCGCGGAGTCTGCTATAAATGATTTATGAACAAGGGCGGGTTTTGCAGAAAGGTTATGGGTTTCTGGGTTAAGTTTGCCTCTAAACCCGCCCCTACAAATGAAACCCGCCCTAATCCCAACCTGAAAGGGGATAACAAAACCGATCGGATTCTCAACCGCGATCGCACACCAAACATGTAGGGGCGGGTTTAGGGATTACATGAGGAAACCTACCTCAAATTCAACCACAAAACCCGCCCTAATCCCAACCTGAAAAGGGATAACAAAACCCACCTGATTCCCAACCGCGATCGCACACCAAACATGTAGGGGTAGTGAGAGGTGGGGCAGGGCGGGTTTTGCAGAAAGGTTATTGGTTTCTGGGTTAAGTTTGTCCCTAAACCCGCCCCTACAAATGAAACCCGCCCTAATCCCAACCTGAAAGGGGATAACAAAACCGATCGGATTCCCAACCGCGATCGCACACCAAACATGTAGGGGCGGGTTTAGGGATTACATGAGGAAACCTACCTCAAATTCAACCACAAAACCCGCCCTAATCCCAACCTGAAAAGGGATAACAAAACCCACCTGATTCCC
>NZ_JAVJNP010000145.1:0-30457 GCF_040217205.1 Coleofasciculus sp. A1-SPW-01
TTGTTTCATGGCTAAACTATACCACCTCATGGGATAGAAAGAGAGAGATTGAAAATACTTCGGGGATTGACCCCTCGCATTTTCCGCTATCCCCCTACCCCTTACTTCGTTGAAGGGGTAGCCCCTCGCGATTCGGGTGGAAGTCGTTAGAATGCCTGTAGTGTTGTCGGGGGAGGATGTTTTGCCCGGATTCACATTAGAGGTGAATTAAACCCGATTGTCGGCACACGTAGGGGCGCACTGACGTGCGCCCTTTGCCAACGTGCATTCGTGTCATTGTGTAGGGGTTTGGTCACCAAACCCTGACTAACGTGCTGGATTCACCATAACCTCTGACGTCGCCCCGATATTGCCAAAATCGGTACACTGAAAGCGTTAACCCTTATATGTCAGTGCTACCCTATGACACAACCCCAGGTCGATCAACACAGCAATCCCCCCCCAGCCTTCGCCAATACCGCCTTTGATGTCGTCGCCATCGCCGCATCTGCTGGCGGACTAAAGGCGCTATCTGAGGTTTTATCCCATCTACCGAGTGACTTTCCAGCAGCCGTTCTGATTTTACAGCATCTTGACCGCAGTCACCGTTCTTTAATGGCAGAGATACTCCGCCGACGGATTTCTTTGCCGATTAAGCAGACGGAGGATGGAGACAAGCTAAGTCCGGGAGAAGCCTATATTGCCCAACCGAATTATCATGTTTTGGTCAACTCTGATGGTACGCTTTCCTTAACGCAGTCACCTATGGTCAATTTTGTCCGTCCCTCAGCAGATTTACTGTTTGAGTCACTGGCAAATAGTTATCGAAATCGGGCAATTGCTGTCATTTTAACCGGGACAGGGAAAGATGGCACAAAAGGAGTGCAAGCGATCGCGAAAATGGGCGGTATGGTGATTAGCCAAAATCAAGAGACGTCGGAACACTTTGGTATGCCCCGTTCTGCCATTGACACCGGGATCGTTGATTTAATTTTACCGTTACCCGAAATTGCTGAAACACTCATCCAACTTGTAAAAAAAGGTAGAGAGTAGACTATTTGAATATTTCTGGAATTTGCTATTTACTTTTTATTTTTAACTGTTGCTTTTATAATAAGTAATAAGTAATAAGTAATAAGTTATGACAAATGACAAACAACAAGAAGAAAATCGAATTTTTGAATCTCTACTGGAATACTTAAAAGAAACACGAGGCTTTGATTTTACGGGTTACAAACGCTCGACACTAAAGCGGCGGGTAACCCGGCGAATGCAGTCTCACAATATCGATAACTTTGGCGATTATCTGGACTACCTGGAAGTTCATCCGGAAGAATTTGAGCCGCTGTTCAATACAATTTTAATCAACGTTACCGCATTTTTCCGGGATACGGACGCCTGGGACTATTTACAGTATCAACTCCTGCCGAAACTGTTGCAGCAAAAGGATAAGCGAGAGCAAATCCGCGTTTGGAGTGCGGGGTGTTCATCGGGGGAAGAAGCCTATTCTATTGCCATGCTTTTGGCAGAAATTATGGGGTTGGAGCAATTTCGCCAACGGGTTAAAATTTATGCCACGGATGTAGACGAAGAAGCTTTGGATCAAGCGCGTTGGGCACGCTATACTTCCAAAGCCTTAGAGAACGTGTCTGAGGAATGGCGACAGTGCTATTTTGAACAAGTTAACAATCAGTATGTATTCCGATCTGATATTCGCCGGGTGGTGATTTTTGGTCGGAATGATTTGGTTCAAGATGCGCCAATTTCCCGGCTGGATTTACTGATTTGCCGCAACACACTAATGTATTTTAATGCGGAAACTCAGAAACGGATTTTGGCACGGTTTAACTTTGCGCTAAAGGAGAATGGCACTCTATTTTTGGGCAAAGCGGAGATGCTGCTAACCAATAGTAACCTGTTTAGACCTGTGAATTTAAAGCACCGCCTCTTTACCAAAGTAGCCACACCGAAACTAAGCGATCGCCTGCTGATATTCGCCCAAGCTGGGGATAAAGAATCGAGTGCGCGTCTGTCTGAGCGGGTGCGACTACGAGAAGCGGCGTTTAATACCTCACCCATTGCCCAAATTATTGTTGATGTTAATGGTTACTTAGTGTTGGCAAATATGATCGCCCGGTCAATGTTTGATATCAAACGGCAAGATCTGGGCAGACTATTTCAAGATTTGGAACTTTCCTACCGTCCCCTAGAACTGCGGTCTCTCATCGATGATGTCTATCGCGATCGCACGTCGATTACGATTAACGATGTGGTGCGGGAGGAGTCCAATACGACTCAGTATTTGGATGTGCAAATTAGTCCTTTAAAGGAAAATGGCAATGGTGAGCAGTTGTTGGGAGTGAGTATTTCCTTTCAGGATGTCACTCGCTACAACCAGTTACACAAGAAATATAAAACATCCTCCCAAGAACTGGAGACGGCGAATGAGGAACTCCAGTCGAGTAATGAGGAACTAGAAACGACGAACGAAGAATTGCAATCCACGAACGAAGAACTAGAAACGACGAACGAAGAATTGCAATCCACCAACGAAGAACTGGAGACAATGAATGAAGAACTCGAATCGACCAATGAAGAATTGCGGACGATGAATGATGAATTGCGCTTGCGGACGGATCAAGTCAACCAAGTCAATGCCTTTTTAAATTCAATTCTAGAAAGTTTCCAAACGGGGGTGATTATTGTAGACCGCGAATTTAAGATTATCCGTTGGAATGAATATTCCGAGGAACTTTGGGGACTACGCAGTGACGAGGTAGAAGACAAATCCCTCCTCAGTTTAGATATTGGCTTACCTGTGAAACAGTTGCGCGAACCAATCCGTAACTGTTATCAGGGCGAGGTCAATCATCAGACAATCATGGTGGATGCGATTAATCGCCGAGGTCAATCCATTCAATGTCAGGTTACGTTCCACGGCTTGAAAGGGATAGAAGAACAATTACACGGCACGATTATATTGGTAGATGAAGTGAATCAAGAAGATGGATGAGGGGTGACATTGGTGTCAACTTAAGCTCAACCCCTCACCCATGCAACAAAAGCGAAGCATCCTTTGTGAACGAAAGATAAGATAAGTGTAAACCTACCCTTACCCAATCCCCATGACTAACCTAAACAAACTGATTCAACGCTCCAAACAACGCCTAGAATCCTTGTTTAACCAAATCAATCAAGCGGCGGATCAACCCGAAATCCTCTCAAAGATTCTAGAGGAGTTTTCGATCACATTAGAGGAATTCGATCAGCAACAGCAGGAGTTAGTCACCATAAATAATGCCAGCGACAGCGAAATCCAGCACTACCGAGAGTTATTTGAATGCACCTCAGAAGCCTACTTTGTGACAAATCTGATGGGAGAAATTCATACCGCCAATCCAGCCGCCAGTATGATGTTGAACATCTCGCTCAACTATCTTATTGGCAAACCGTTACCTGTCTTTGTCGCTGAATCTCACCGCAAAGCCTTTCGCAATCAACTGCAACAAGTGAGAACATCCTCCCAGTCGATGGGATGGGACGTGCAGCTACAGCCTCGCCACGGTGAACCCTTTCCCGCCGCGATCGCCGTTTCTCCCATTCGCGATAATCACGGTACTCTAACCGGATTGCGCTGGTTAATTAGCGATATCAGTCAGCGCCAGCAAGCGGAAGCCTTACGCCAGGAATTAGCCGAACAACACGAACTCAGCGAACTCAAATCCCGGTTTCTCAGTACCGTCTCCCACGAATTCCGCACCCCGCTAACCACGATTTTATCCTCTAGTGAAATGCTAGAACGGTATAGCGATCGCTTGAGTCCAGAACGAAAAGCCGTACATTTCCAGAAAATTAGCCAATCGGTCGATTATATGACCCAGTTATTGGAAGATATCTTAATCTATAGCAAAGCCGACGCCGAAAAACTAGAATTTAATCCCACTGTTGTCAATTTAAGCGAATTCTGTCAGACTTTAGTCGAGGACTTGCACCTAGAAGCCGCGAATAAAGAACGGATTCAGCTTAAGTGTAACGATGATGACATTTGCGGCAATTTTGACCCCAAACTGCTACGGCAAATTCTGAGTAACTTACTCACCAACGCCCTGAAATACTCACCCAAGGGTGATCCTGTAGATTTTGAACTGAATCGTGAGGAGAATCAAGCTATACTATTAATTCGCGATCGCGGTATCGGCATTCCCGCCAATGACCAAGTGCATTTATTTGAACCCTTCCATCGCGCCCAGAATACAGGTACAATAAACGGAACAGGATTAGGACTCGCGATCGTCAAAAAAGCCGTGGATTTACATCAAGGCATGATATCTGTCCAAAGTGAGATTGATGTAGGTACGACATTTACTGTCAACTTACCGCTCCTGAATAATGCCAAAAAATTCTAGTCTGGATACGACATGTCGTATCCAGACTAATCCTGATATAACTGTTTTCAGATAGTCAGACAAACAGATTCCTATTTTTTCAACGCAATTATCAATAAAACCTTGCATTAACCCTAGATAAATCTTAATAACCTAGACACCCATGAGGTAATGGAGGAAATGATGAATCCTAACCAATCCGCAAAAAAAAACTAAATTTATCCTCAGACACCTTAACCGAAGCCATTAACGAGCATATTCACCAAGCCCAGGAACGCTTGACACAGGCTCAATCTGAAGCTGACATTTCACCCGATGAATGCTCAATTCAGCTAGCCGAAACCGTTACTGAACTATCCACCACCCTAGAAGAATTACAAGCCGCCGTCGAAGAAATCCAAGAACGGAATCAGGAAATCTCCGCAGCGCATCAAGCCACAGAAAATGAACGCCGAAAGTATCAAGAACTCTTTGAATTCGCCCCCGACGGCTATTTCATCACCGACGCATCCGGTATAATTCAAGACGCCAACCAAGCCGCCGCTACCCTAATGAATATAGATAAGCAGCGTCTCATCGGCAAACCCCTAGCTGTCTTTATTGCTGATACAAGCAAACGCACCTTTCTCAGTCAACTCAACCAACTCACCCACTTATCCTCCCCCGACTTTCCCACCACCCTACTCTACCGAGACTGGGAAATATTCATTAAACCGCGCCAGAGTGAACCATTCCCGGCGGAGATTTCCATCTCAGCCATTCTCAATCCCCAATCAGAAATCGTGGGATTGCGCTGGTTAATTCGGGACATGACCTATCGCCATCAAGCCGAAAGCCTACGCCGAGAATTAGAAGCCGAAAAAGAATTCAGCGAACTCAAATCTCGCTTCATCCAAACCGTCTCCCACGAATTCCGCACCCCCCTGAACATGATATACGTTTCCGCCCAACTCCTCGCCCGTTCTCACGACGGCTTAACCGAAGAAAAATGCAATCAATTACTGCAACGAACCGATAAAGCTGTGCGGCGAATTACCAAAATACTCGATGACGTTCTCGTCTTCAGCAAAGCCAGCGCCGACAAACTCGAACTCAACCCTACATTACTGGACTTAGAACAATTCTGCCAAACCCTTGTCGAAGACTATCAAGTCATCGCCGGTAGCAGTAAAACCCTACAATTCAACGCCCCCGGAACCAAGCACAGCGTTTGCCTCGACGAAAAACTCCTCTATCAAATACTCGGCAATCTCTTATCCAACGCCATCAACTATTCCCAGCCAAACAGCGCCATAACCCTCACCCTAACCTACCCAGATCATACAGTATGCTTTCAGATCCAAGATCAAGGAATCGGCATACCCAGAGAAGACATCCCCCGACTCTTTGACCCCTTCCACCGGGCGAGAAACGTCAGCAACCTACCCGGAACCGGGCTGGGATTATCCATCGTCAAAAAAGCCATCGAAATTCACGGTGGAACCATCAACGTCCACAGTGAAGTCGGCATCGGCACAACCTTCACCGTCACCCTACCCTTAGATTTGTAGTTTGTAGTTCGTAGTGTGGGCTTTAGCCCATCAACGCAACGCCGTGCAAATTATCCTGTAATATCATCAAACCTCCCCCAACCCAACCCCAAAACCTGATAAAACCAAACAAACCGAGTGTACAAACAACTAACCCTAGAACTTACCAACAATCCCGAACCATCCCCCCAAACCATCACTCATCCCAGCGGATATTCAGGCTGGTACAGACTACACAAATACTGGGGTAAAAAACCCCACGAACCCCTCGCCCTCGCCATCCAACAACTCACCCAAGAAAACGATATCATCCTAGACCCCTTCGTCGGTTCCGGCATAGCCGCCCGCGAATCCCGGCTGCGGAAACGTCGTTTCATCGGAATAGACATCAACCCCATCGCCACCGAACTAACCAAACTCCTCATCTCCCCACCCGATTACCCCCTCATCCGCGAAGCCTTCCTATTCCTAGAAAAAACCCTCAAACCCCAAATCAACCAAACCTATCAACTCAACGATGGAAGAATCGCATCCCACTATCTTTGGCAAAACAACCAATTACGTCAAATTTGGTTATCCGGAAATCGTAGCACCAGCCGCCTTGAACTCCCCCCCACACCCGAAGACCTGAAACTCATCGACACCTTCTCAACCTATCAAAGCCAAACCATTCGTCCCCCTAAATTCTTCGCCAACAGCCGCATCAACGCCACCCCGCAACTCTCCCTATCCGACCTAATCACAGGTCGCGCCCAACATAACCTGGACTTAATCATAAACCAAATTAACCAACTTCCCCAAGCCGCTCAACCTGCGATGAAGCTATGCCTAACCGCAGCATCTGGACAAATGACAAAGATGGTATTCGCCGTTACAGGCAGAGGCAAAACTAACGGAAATCCCTCAAAAAAAATAGAAATCGGGAGTTGGGTGATTGGCTACTGGCGACCCCCATTACACTTTGAAGTCAACGTTTGGAACTGTTTTGAGCGGCGCGTTACCAAACTTTTAAACGCCATCAAAAATGGTGATCCTTTACAAGGCAGCACTATTAGTGAAACTCTCGATCAATTCTACCAAAATGACGCAGAATGTAGCATTATCTGCGCCCCTTGTCAACAGGAACTCAAGCACCTGCCCAAGAAATCAATTAACCTAATTATAACCGATCCTCCACACAGCGATCGCATTCCCTACCTAGAACTCAGTGAACTGTGGAATAGCATCTTAGGAATTGAACCCAACTTTGACTCAGAAATCGTCATCTCAAACGCCAAAGAACGCGCCAAAACCGCCCCCCTCTACAATCAAACCATGAGCGCCTTCTGTGCCGACTGTTCATCCATCCTGCGAGACGACGGCTTTCTCGTCCTACTTTATAATGCCAGACAACAGGAAAGCTGGGCATTTATCAAACAACTAATAGATAGTTCAGAACCATCATCAACTCTCAACTATCTAGGACAATTCCCCTGTAACTATTCAGCCCGTTCCGTTGTCCAAGATAACCGAAAAGGGAGTCTCAAGCATGACATTGCCCTCGTTTTCGGCAACCCTAACGCTAATTTAAACAAAATTTCGCAATTAAAAACCATTCACGGTTGGTCAAATACTTTTCCCCATTAGTCAAGAATTAACCCGATGGACTTTGAGACAGCACAAGCCTGGTTTCGAGACAATCGCATCAGAGAATTATCCCAAACCAATGACGGACTCCGTTTTCTTAAACTACGTTCCTTATCGCGCCGTGAACACTTATACCAATTATTCGCATCCGCAGATTTAACCCCCCAAACAACCTCAGCACGAGAGTTATTGAAAGAAGCATTTAATACCACCTCTATTAATGACACCATTATTAATTCTACCATTCAACAAATTTACGCCTCAGAGCGAGAAGCGCGTCGTCAACAAGAGCCAGAACTCGTTAATCAACTCTATCGTCTAGAGAGTTTCGACTGGGGTGGACTGCATCAAAATAGCCTGGAACGAACAATTATAGACAACTACGTTAAAAAAATCCATAACTATAATCACCTCTCAAACAGTATCGAGAATGAGCTTCACTATAGTATGCGAGGTTACGTTTTATGTTCATGGTATAACCATTGGACATCAATCATAATCGAAGATATTTTTCGTGATCATGATAAAGTATTACCTGCGGTAGGATTAATCAAAAAAATAGACTTTTTTATAAATAATGTTCCCTTTGACCTGAAAGTCACTTATTTTCCTGAAGGATACATCAAACAGTGCCGTCGTTCAGAAAACAAGCGTCCAGAACTTACACTATTGAAACAATGGGCGCGTCAGCATCAAGTCACATTCAGCCCTAATCTTCCTGACAGTCAATTACTCTCAGACTTATGGAAAAAAGCCAGTGATTATCCGTCAGAAGACGCCCAAACTTTACTCTCTGAACTCACTAATTTTCGGCAACAACTGATTCAAGAAGCACAGACAAATCCCGTTAATCTAATCAAATGGCTGTACGAAAATCAAGGTATCCGTCGCTTTGATGCCTCGAATCGCTTATTCTTAGTTCTGATTGACCCCTCAAATTTCTTTCAATCCTGGAAATTGAAACGCGCCAAACCGCTTCTCGACGCTAGAATAACAGCTTACTTAGATAAAATCTCTTCATCTCCCGGACAAACCCTAAACTTCATCTGGGAAAGAAAAAACTACACAGTCATATCAGACGCGATAATTATTACTAAACCGCCAGGATAATGTCGTTCGTAGTTCGTAGTGTGGGCTTCAGCCCATCAACGTAACGCTGACACCACCAACGTAAAATATACATTCAACCTTAACCAAGGGCGGGTTTTGCCACAAAGATTATCAGCAAGATTCACAATTCAATCCCTAAACCCGCCCCTACAAATTACCCTGTTTTCCCATCAACCCTTGCACAGTCACCAACTGTTCCTTAAAAAAGGGCGGGTTTTGCCACAAACATTATCAGCAAGATTCACAATTAAATCCCTAAACCCGCCCCTACAAATTACCCTGCTTTCGCATCAACCGTTACACAGTCACCAACGCCCGATTCAACTCATACCTTAAAAAAGGGCGGGTTTTGCCACAAACATTATCGGTGAGATTTACAATTAAATCCCTAAACCCGCCCCTACAAATTACCCTGCTTTCGCATCACCCGTTGCACACTCACCAACGCCCGATTCAACTCATACCCCCTCCCTTCCGGATGCGCCAAATACGCCAACTGTTCCTCCTCAATCATCTGCACATCCTGACGCACCAACCCATCCAACAACCCCTGCGCCGAACCAAACAAACTATCCTTAATCCACCGCCGAAACCAAATCGGTAACTTATGCAACCGCCAAAACGCATTCAGCGACGTAAAATGAACCAAATAGGCACGAGTCTGCCGTAAATTCACCGGACACAATAAACAATAAATCATAAAATCTTCCCCCAAACTCGACACCCAATGGGGATAAACATAACTCACATCCAACGGTTCCGGATGCAAACGCCGTAACGCCGGAAAAAACAACTGAGAAATCGACCAAATTTTATCAATCTTATAATAACTCTTCGCCTGATAATGAGCATCCACCCGATGTTCATCCTCATCAATATCCACCAAAACCGGATCAGCCCAGGCTTGCCAATCCTGATGCAAATGCCCATGATACATATCCATCAAATTCTCAATTAGAAATGAATAATGGGCATTACAGTCAATCCGAGAAACCGTAGCAATATAATTCAAATGCTCCCACTCCGGGAGTCCCATCGGTTGTCGAATGTTCCTATCACCCTCCCCTGGAAACAGCCAAATAAACCCATCTTTTTCCCGTACCGGATAGGCACGAATTGCACAACTCGGCAATTTTTGATTTTCAGCTAAATAGGGAACGAAAACACAAGTTCCCGTTGACTTAAACTGCCAGCCGTGATAGGTGCATTCCAACAAATCTCCCTTAACTTGACCATGACTCAATTGCACCTGGCGATGGGGACAACGGTTTTCTAATGCATGAATTTCACCCGTACTATCGCGAAAAATAACAATATTTTGATGCCAAAGGGTTACGCCGATAGGTTTAGATTTAACCTCATCGCTACGGGCGACAACATACCAATGATTGAGGTTAATTCTAAGTTGGCGAACGTCTAAATTAGTCATACTAAGTCATAATTCAATTGTAGTTACAATTTAATTGTAGGGACAGGTTTATCCATTGTAGGGGCGGGTTTAGGAATTCAACTCAGCTATCTCACCAATAACGGAACAGCAAAACCCGCCCTATCTCATCAATAACGGAACAGCAAAATCCTTTACCATTGAATCGGGCGCACGTCGGTGCGCCCCTACGGTGTCACACCCTATAATATTCTGTCCCGATCAAAATCCGTTAACGCATGAGAACCAAAGGGACATAATATCCCCGTAGAAGCAAACGTCGGCGCCGTCGGAATCACCGGCGGAGAGGTTGAAGGCAAATTCGTCTCACAAATCCCCCCAATCCCTTTAATAATCTCACCCGACGATACCACAAAAGTCGCCCCCGCATAACTTTTTAATCTCGGATCTTTGGCTTGGGCAATCATAATCATACCCTGAAGCGGATTCTTTGCAGGTAACATCAAATAGCGATAATTCTCCGTCTCCTGGAACCCCGCCAAATTTAACTCAACTAAACTTGTGGCAAACTGAGAATACTCCAGAAAATAATTCAATTGCGCCAGATTCACCGCATTTAAATACTCTTGCACCTCCCCTTGCAGCGCCAAAGCTGCGGCTGTTTGGGGAATGTAGGGAGGCGATTCCTGCGCCTGTACCGTTGGCGACAATCCTGCTAATAAACTAATCAGTCCTAATTTCGCGATCGCACCTTTAATCATAGCGTGTTCCTCTCCATTGGGGATAGGGGAAGTCAGGGCGGGTTTTGTTGATAGGTTATCGGTGAGATTCAATATTGAATCCCTAAACCCGCCCCTACAATTACCCATCTCCCTTATATTGAAAAAATGCCTTCTGGATTCACCGATAACAGCGATCGCTGTTGCAATCCTTCCCGGTGTATAATCCCATTAGCCGCCAAGAATCCACTACTCACCGCCCGTTCCATTAACCCACAGGGAAAGGGCATTTTTACCCAGTCTCCAGCAAAAAATAGATTCGCCACCCCCGAATCAGTTTCTGGGCGTTCCTGATAACTCCCTGGCGGATAACCAGAGAAGTTTTTCTGATTCACTAACTCTCGATGTAACATCGTCGCCGTTTGTAATTCTGGGACAATTTCATAGAGTTCCTGTGCAAACGTGGTTAACAAAACCTGCTGATTAGGAAACTCGTCTTCTTTATAACAATAAGCATGTAATTCTACCACACTTCCCCCCGTCTTTTCATGCCACTGAATATAATCATCTTGGATGCGATGATACAGAGTAATACTATCGGTGAGACGATAGCCAGACAGAGAAGTAAAATTACTATGGTTCCAAGCAAAATCCCGATCAAACCAAAATCGGGCAACCGCAAAGGGATCAGCGACGGCTAATTGTTCCACCTGCTGAAATACCTGGGAATTCACTTCCCCTTCTGCTAATTTAAACAAATGTTGGACACCGGGAACATCCGTGGCAAAGACATAATAATCCGCCTGAATCGTTTCTGTCGCTACCGGGGGCGACTCTGGACTAGAAATCCCCACCAGTTGCACTTCATCCTCAGTGCTTTGCATCAGGTTAAACCGAGGTAAATCCCGTTTCGCCGGACCCGCAATCACCTGCCCTTGGGAATTATAAACCGCCCCATGACAAGGACAAAGAAACTGACCATCTGCTTGGCGTTGTACCGTACAGCCTTGATGAGTACAAGTTAGAGAAATCGCTTGATTCTCCTCTGGAAAAAGGGCAAACATGGCATCTCCAGCCCCGTAATAGTCCACAGTCTGATCGGATTCATCAGTTTCCATCCTACGATTCCGCTTCACCCAAAACGGCACCGAGGGTTGAGTATTTCCCGACTGATAACTAATCGAATGAATCTGCCCATCTTGCCAATTAATGCTACTCACCGTCGCTTCTGTAACAATCGTTCCCTGCCGATTTTGAATCGCCTGGGCAATGGGTTCCACCAAACTCCTACCCATATCCTGGCGGGTTCCATCAAACGCCAATCCCTCCGGATTACCAAAAAAATAAAAGTGGAAAAACTGCATTAATTCGCCCACACTCAGCAAATCCGGCGCATTCAGACTAGATTTAGCAAAGGGTAAAAAATACAGATCATAAAGTCCCTGGGGAAACTCACCTTTTACCCAATCCGCAACCGATAACTGATCCAAACGCTGAAAACTATCGGGGATTTGGAAGCCGCCAATTTCCCGAAACACCTGCCAATGTTTCAACTTGGTCAAATTAATCCCCCAACGCCAGCGATTTGAGGACGCGATCGCTAAATCTACCACATTCCAGGGAAAGGCAGAACGGCTAGGGCGAAAGACTTCCGGCTGATACTGATTATCCCGAAAAACCACCGAGTAAAATTCCAGGGAACGGAAGTGATCCTGAATCTCCAACTCAGCCACCAACCGATTCAAATTATAATACTGCGGGAAAAAGCCATGGAACCCATGTTCCATCCGCAGGGCGTGATCACCCACCTGAATTTGCCAACTCGCAATCTTACCGCCGAGTTGAGGCGATCGTTCTAATAGTGTCACATCAAAGCCGCGTTGACTCAACTCATAGGCACAACTAAGCCCCGCCAATCCCGCACCCACAACCACCACCGATTTTGGCTGAGTCAGGGTTCGGGGTAAATCCAGGGTATCCGGTTGAATAACCGTCGGTTGCGGTTTCGCCCAGCGAGAATATCCGATCACACTACCCACCCCAGCCACACCAATAAGTTTCAGGGCGGTGCGTCGGGAAAGGTAGAATCGGTTTAATTTGTCATTGGTCATTGTTTAAAACACTGATTTCACGGATTTATTGGAGAGATGGGGGTAGGGAGGTGAGAGGTTAGTCACACACTGATGACACTGAAAGGTTAGTTCTCGCATTTAGAGAGGATAATAATGAAACCCGCCCCGACAGAAAATTTAAATGAACTATTGGCATGAAACATTGGCTGTAGCCCAGCGCATTTTAATCGAACTGGGGCGAAGACGCCGCAGTCTGGTGTTTTGGGGAATTTTCCCCATTTCGGTATTATTACTCAACGGTTATATTTTGGCAGAACGCGCCCAATTGTCGATGGCGCAAGCCTTTGAAAATGCCGCCCCTTCGACGTTGGCAGGTGCTGCTTTATTTTTTAGCTGTCTGGGGGGTACGGTAGCAACGGTGGTAGGGGAACGAGAACAGCAAACCCTTAAACGTCTGTTCATCTCACCCTTAAGTGGCATATCCTATTTTCTAGGTATCTTTTGCGCCCATAGCGCCATTGCTGGGGGTCAAGCGGTTTTGGTTTATGCGATCGCAGCATGTTGGGGTGCTAAGTTTCAGGGGTCTCTAGTTTTAGGCATCTTGATCATTCTACAGAGTATCATGGCTTACGTGGGAGTGGGATTCATCCTTGGTACCCAATTTGCCCGTCGCACGGAGGATGTAAACGCCTTGGTTGCAGCGTTTGGCGTACCCCTGTTAATTTTAGGGGGTGCATTTTTACCCACATCCCTATTTCCCGACACCTTGCTAGACATCGCCCAATTTAACCCGATTTACCATATCAACGAAGCGCTGCTGGGTGTTTGGGCAAATGGCGAGGGATTGGCGGATATTCGGGAGCATTTTTTGTTTTTGGGCGTATTTGCCTTAATTATGGTAGTAGCCGGATGGTTATCTTATCAGCGGATGCTGAGAGTTGAGCGAAGGTTATGATATCAGATAAATCTTCGTCGGGGCGCACAGACGTCACTGGTGTCAACTTAAGGCGAAACCCCCTCACCCCCAACCCCTCTCCCACCAGGGGAGAGGGGAGTAGGTTTGTAGTAAGGGCTTTAGCCTTTGACAATTTTGGCAACCTCCCATTTGGGATTTTTGAATTTTCAATTAGTCCGTGTCAGAAACTCATAAAATTGTCCTATTTTATGTATTACTCATTGTGCTGCATATCGAAAACCTCTGTAAATCTTACGGCGATCGCCATGTTCTACAAAATCTCACCCTACATATTCCCCCCGGAGAAATTTACGGATTACTCGGACCCAATGGTGCCGGAAAAACCACCACAATTAATAGTATCTGTAACTTACTCAAAGCCGACAGTGGCACAATCACCATTAATCACCAACCCGTCTCCGACGCCACCAAAACCCTGATTGGAATTGCCCCCCAGGAAAACTTACTCTATAAAACCTTAACCTGTGCCGAAAACCTGCATTTTTTTGCCCGCATCTATGGCTTAAGCAAGCGACAACGACAACAACAAGTCCACACCTGTTTAGACGCTGTTAATCTATGCGATCGCGCCCAAAGTCCCGTTGAAACCTTAAGTGGGGGAATGCAGCGACGCTTAAATATAGCCGTCGCCCTGGTTCATCAGCCGAAACTGGTCATTTTAGACGAACCCACAACGGGTTTAGATATCGAAGCCCGATATGAAGTTTGGGACTTGATTCGCCGTCTCCAACGTCAAGGATTAACAATTTTATTAACCACTCACTTACTCGATGAAGCCGAACGCCTATGTCAGCGGATTGGCATTCTCAAAGGCGGACAAATCCTCGCCGAAGGGAGTTTAGATACCCTGCGCCAACGGATTCCCGCCCAAGAGATTGTGATTATCCAAACACAAGAAGAGGAACGTGCGATCGCGCGGGCGACAGAACTCGGTTTCACCCATCGCCGCTACGGGAATGATTTAGCTTTTTGGTTACCCGAAGCGTTAGATTTAAAAGAAATAATTGAGCGATTTGAGGGCATTTCCCTAGATTCAATCACTCGCCAACCTGTACGCTTAGAGCATATTTATATCGAAGTGACTCGATGAATGATTTTGGTAGGCAGAAGGGAAGCTGGGGGAGTGATGTAGAGACGTGCCATGGCGCGTCTGGGAGCTGGGTAAGAGGATTACCAATCAACCATGAATAATCAACAAATGACAAATGACAAATGACAAATAACTAATCCAACTCCCGTCGCCCTTCCAACGCCCGTGCTAATGTCACCTCATCCGCATATTCTAAATCCCCACCCATGGGTAACCCAAAAGCAATTCGAGTCACCTTTGTAAACGGTTTCAATAGTTGACCAACATACAGGGTCGTCGTTTCCCCTTCCACACTCGGACTAATCGCTAAAATTACCTCTTGAATCTTCTGCTGGCTAACGCGGCGCACCAGTTGTTCAACGTGCAATTGTTCCGGTCCAATTCCATCCATGGGAGAAATCACCCCACCGAGAACATGATAATTCCCCCGATATTCCCGTGTTTTCTCCAACGCAATCACATCACGGGAATCCGCCACCACACAAAGGGTTGTTTTATCGCGATTCGGATTACGACAGATATCACACACCGATTCAGCCGACAGGTGAAAGCAAACCTGACACAAGCCAATCTGCTTTTTCGCCTCAATTAAAGCTTGCGCCAGGGCTTTGACTTCATCCTCTGAGCGTTTAATAATATGTAATGCCAATCGTTGAGCGGTTTTGGGACCCACTCCAGGTAAGCGTTGTAGTTGCTCGATCAATCGAGCTAGGGGGCGTGTGTAAACCGTGGTTGTTCTCCCAGTCTATGCGTTCACCTTACCTATAGTACGCTCTCCAGTTGGGAAAAGGACGGAGAGTTGGGGGAGTCGGGTTGGGGAATTTGCGGTTAAATGAGTACAGTCCCCGTGAATCAGTAATCTTGACTCAATTCGCGGCAAAGTAAGTTAACCTCTGTGATAAGAGCGATCGCGCATGATGGAACCGTCTCTCACTCAATTTGGTACTCAGATGTCCAACCTGACGGGCGTCCGGGCTATTATGAAGGATATTATTGAAACGTTACGATTAGGTCAGGGACAGGAGTTTATTAACCTCAGTGCCGGAAATCCGGTAATATTGCCAGAGGTGGAACAACTGTGGCGAGACTGTACCGCCCAACTCTTGGCAAGTCCCGAATACGGAGAAGTGGTTTGCCGTTATGGGTCATCTCAAGGATACCAGCCCTTGATTGACGCGATCGCAAAAGATTTCAATCAGCGTTACGGCTTGAGTCTAACTGAACGGAATATCTTAATTACTCCCGGTTCTCAATCCATTTACTTCTACGGTGCGAATGCCTTTGGCGGCTATACCCAAGCGGGTGAGTTAAAACAAATCGTTCTCCCCCTGAGTCCTGATTATACCGGGTATGGTGGCGTCAGTTTAACCCCAGAAGCCCTAATCGCCTATAAACCCAGCCTAGAGATTGACGAAGCGGCGCATCGCTACAAATATCGTCCCGACTTCAGTCAATTGAAAATTAGCCAAGATACCGGATGTGTCATATTTTCTCGCCCCTGTAATCCCACAGGGAATGTTCTTAGCGATAACGAAGTGCGAAAAATTGCCGAACTTGCTGCACCGAATCATGTGCCAGTATTCATTGATTCCGCCTATGCACCCCCATTTCCAGCATTAAACTTTACCGACATGACGCCCATTTTTGGTGATAATATTATCCACTGTTTGAGTTTATCTAAAGCCGGACTACCCGGAGAACGAATTGGCGTCGCTATTGGTGATCCGGATAGGATTGAGATTTTGCAATCGTTCCAGACGAATCTCTGCATCCATTCCTCCCGCTACGGACAAGCCATTGCTGCACAGGCAATTAATTCTGGCGCATTGGCTGAGATTTCTGTTAATGTGATTCGTCCCTATTATCAGCACAAGTTTACCGTCTTAGAAACCGCGCTAAACCAATTTATGCCCAAGGATTTACCGTGGTTTTTACATCGCGGTGAAGGCGCTATTTTTGCCTGGTTGTGGTTCAAAGATTTACCGATAACCGATTGGGACTTGTATCAACAGTTAAAGCAGGTGGGAGTAATCGTGGTTCCCGGAAATACCTTCTTCCCCGGATTACGGGACAATTGGGAACACCAGCATCAGTGTATTCGGATTAGTTTAACCGCAAGCGATCGCGAATTAGAAACCGCCATGCAACGGTTAGTTAAAGTGACACAACAGGTGTATCAGCAAGCCGTGGTGGAGGTTTAATGGTGAGTAGGGGCGGGTTTAGGATATATCGTTTCGTCATTGATAATAACGTATCTGCAAAACCCGCCCTGACTGCTTAGACTTCTTAGTCTCGTTTCCAGGTATGAGAAGGAAATGCTATTGAGGAGGATCTGCCTCCTTGAAATAACCCAGTAACCATTATAACTATACTATGAAACTAGGTAAACGTCGCATCGGTTTAGAACAAGAATTTTTCCTCGTAGACGAAAGGGGAAAATTTTCCAATCATGCCGATGAATTCTTACAAAATTGTCGCCAAGAAGCCGAAGCTATTGGCTTAAATCCCGATTACTTTATGCCGGAATGGGTGAAGGGAATGATCGAAATTAATACCCCTCCCGCCCATACTCCCACCGAATTAGCCATAGCCTATCTAAAAAACTTACAACTCGGATTACAGGTGGGAAAAAAGATGCATTTGCGGCTTTATCCTCTATCCAGCTATCCCTTACATTTAATTCCCGTCATTCGGGATAAATTAAGCTATCATGTCCAGGTTCGCACCGTTGGCTACGACCGATTTTTGAATGCGGGTAAATGTACAGGAACCCATATCCATTTAGAAGTACCACCAGGAGTAATTGATTCTCGCGTTGGTGTCTCTTACAACAGCAGCGCCGCCGAACGCGAAGAACTGATTAATATTTATAATTTAGCCACAGCCTTAGATTCTGCCCTCATCGCCTTGGGACGCGCCTGTCCCTTTTATGAAGGAGAAGCCACGGGACTTGCCTATCACATTGTCCGCTATCGGGGAAGTGACAGATTTGGCTGGGAAGGCGTGTATACTCACTTACAATCTGTTGGCGGTTTAATGCCTTATGCCGATTCTGTGGAACAGTTAGTAGAGTTACAATTTGAACGCTATTATGCATGGCTAACCGCGATGGATAATGCTGGAGTTGAGCGGAAGTTGTTTACTGAAGGCGGCGGAAATTTACTAAAATCGGGCTGGAATCCAGTGCGACTCAATGCATTAGGAACGGTGGAATTACGGGGAATTGATAGTAATTATCCAGACGTAATTTTCACAATCATGAGATTAGTTTACAATGCCGCTAGACGAGTCAGACAGGAAGGAATAACCGTTAGACCTGCTCAAGGCGTTCATACCTTTGAGTTACGGGGTAATTGGCTAGTTGTGCCAGAGTTTGACTATCTCAATGGTGAATTATTATTTGCGGCGGTGACGGAAGGGGTGAAGAGTTCTAAGGTTACGGCTTATCTGGATTCTATTTTAGAGTTTGCCATTCAAGATGGTAGTGAGGGAATTAATTACCTAGAAAAGTTGAAATCAGATTGGGGTGAATATCAAACAACAGAGGCGGAAATTTTACAAGAGTTTGTTCCCGCAGGCGCTCATCTGAAGAAGGAAGAAGGGTTGCGGTTAGTCCGTGAAGCGTGCGATGAGTTAGAAGCCCAGGTTTCATCGTTTTCCCAAAAGTATTAGAGAGGAGGCGATTGAAATCGCTGCTACACAAACAAAGTCCGCCTGCGCGGACTAGGTTATATAGCAACCGCCATGGCTGTTAAGCTGTTCGGCATTTAAACCATAATGTCAAGAATTGCGAAATCCTTGTAGTGCGTTAAGCGAAGCCATGCCGAAGGCTTGGGAGCATCCCGTTTTGGACAAAGCATTACCTAAAGTAACGCAATTGCAAGGGTTTCAGCCCCATTTAAAGAGCCAACGTGCCAAATTGGGATGCTCCCGAAGGCTTTGCATCTTGCTCGCTACTAATACCCAATTTAAATGCATTTCAGCTTAGGACACATCATTTATGTAGAGACGCGCCATGGCGCGTCTCTACAATGGTGCCGAACGTCCTAATCGATGTGTCTATTGCTATAACGGGGTTAACGTTCCCCGAATTTGGTATTAGTCCATTTTAATGGACTTGAGCTATAAGCCAAGAACTTGAGTTCTTGGCTTGTTTTAGCTTCGATTGAACCGTCAAATCTATTCCGCCACCCTCTTGGATATCGCCTGTACAATTCTCCCTAAAAGAAATAACAGATCAGTTTCGCGGCGTAAATTACTGATCTCAAACTGGGTGTGACACTCCTGATCCCCAAAAGTAATGATGAGAGTAGTAGATGTAGCCAAGTGTCTTGAGAATTGTCATGAAAAGTACCCCATTAGAAAGTTCAACGGGACGCTTAAGTTCATCATCAAACCCAATAAAACGGTTAACCCAAGGAGACTTCACGCAGCGGTTTGGTCGTTTCCTCATCTGTCGGAGAATATATAGTCTTCTCCAAGCTAGGCGACAGCGCCTAAATCCCGATTTCTATAAAAAACGTCTGAAGATTGCTTCCGATTCAATGTTTGACGGTGTTTCTCTCGATAAATGTGTCCAACAACTCCGTCATGAAGGAGTAGGCTTTGGTCTGCATTTATCGCCGTCGATGGTAAAAGAAATCTATCAATATGCCATGCAAACAGCTTGTATTGAACCTGAGTCTGACGACGAATTTTTCATCGAAGAGGTAATTAGAAATGGTCGAAGGCGAGGTGAACATCCAGTACTGCGTGCCTTGGTGCGTGATGTCATGAATTGTGAAGCCATTCAAAAAATTACCCAAGATCCTCTGCTGTTGCAAATCGTTAAGAACTATCTGGGGTATTGGCCCAACCAAATTACTCAGCATCTGACTTGGAGTTTAGTGTCAGATCTCCGAGAACCGGAAATTAGACAGAGTTATCCACCCACGAATTTTCACTATGATATCGCTGGGTACAACTTCATGACCGCCTATTTTTATATCACCGATGTGAATGCTGATTCGGGCGCTCATGTTATGATCAAAGGCTCTCATCAGAAAAAGCCGCTTTACATGACCTTGGCTGCGGGTCGTCAGTCGGACAAGGCGGTACTTAATTATTACGGACAAGACAATCAACTGATCATTGAAGGAGAAAGTGGATTTGGTTTTGTGCAAGACCCTTCCTGCATTCACCGCGTAATTTCTCCGGTTAAAGCAGATAGACTACTGCTGCAAATCCGGTATTCTTAGACCGTAGTGGACTGACACAGTTGAAATGGTGGAATAGGTTGGGTTCGTAGTAGGGGCTTTAGCCCTCTCCAGCTAGGCGGAGAGAGAACTAAAGTTCTCACTACAAACAACGTCCTATTTTAGTTGGGTCACGGCAGTAGTGGACTGACACAGTTAAAATTGTGGTATAGTTGGGTTCGTAGTAGGGGCTTTAGCCCCTAATTGCATGGGTTTTCAAAAACAATGTATTTGGATTACAGAATCTCATTCCTCTAAAGCGTCTGGATCAGTCAAAGCAGCTTGCCACCAACTTAGTAAAGGATGGTTTTTACGTGGTAAATACCGTCCCTTGACCCGAATTGCCCTGAGTGCATCTCGTAATATTGAAGCATCAAGAGCGACTTTCTCTGACCAATGCTTGATTATCTCTGGAGTTGATATAATTTGAAGCTGGGAGATCTCCCGTTGAATAAACGAGATTGCCTTCTTATCGTCAGTTGCTATTGCCCATCCTCGATGAACCGCGATCGCACAGCAGGCAGATTCTCCATCATCGCCTAGTTCAAAAACATAGTTGACAAATGATGTCTCTTCTGATTCTGATTTAAAGTCCACCACAATAACTAAACCCTGGGCAATAGCAGCCTCAAACTGAGTCGCTCCCTCGTTCTCCTCATTCTCAAGGCGTTGCAGTGTCTTCAATTCGCGCTCTCGCACAACTTGGGGAACTGCAACTTGAGCCGGAATAGCCTGCAAAATTTCCAAAAGATGACCCGATGCACTAAAGTTTAAGATGCAACAGGCGTCAAGAAGAACGTGGGATTGAGCAATTTGCATAAGCTAAGTTAACCTTCCGTCATTCCTGCCCTTGGCGTAAATCTAAATCAGTCGCTTCCTCCAATATTCCACTGGAATACTCTCGCAACACTTCGGCAAGGCGACGGGCTTCAAGGCGATCAACATGAAGAAAATCGGCGAAGCGCCCTTCAGTAATTAGCCCCTGATCAAATGCTTCAATGGCAAGATGTTGGTAGTGGACTGGCATCCTATCAGTACGTTGGGGGATTTCTTCTAAGCCAAGTTCCTCCTGTACTTTTCTAACTTTCAATCCGCGATCGCTTAATCGATCCCACGTTCCAGATGGCAGCAGTTCCATCTCCTCTAACCGATAAATCAGCGCTTGCACAGATACGCCGTAGTAATGAGCCAACGTAAATAAATTGGTGGGAGTGAACTTACCATTAGCGCGATACATATCGTTAAATCGTTTAAGTAAGCCACTCGTTGGCATCAGGAAATATTTTGGGAAGGCTTCGGCGAGTCGTTCACTTTCTGGCATCCTCTTGTACTGTCCCTCAAAATCAAGTACAGGCTTGCGTCGATGAGCAAGAAAATGAAGATATCCATGGGCTAATGACCAACGTCGCCGTTCTTCGGGGTGATCAGCATTAATTGCTATGCACCCACCCCGTTGCTCGTCGTAACTATAGAGTTCTGAGTATTTTGGTGGCATTTTTAAGTAAAAGATGCGGAGTCCTACACTCTGCTCTAAGATGTCTCGAAGCAGAGGAATGGGACCATCTCCAAGACCGAGGCGTTGACGTTCTTCAACAGCAATACTCTCCGCCGCCCGCTCTATGGGCATACCACTCAGATGGTACTCACGAGGATAGTTTCGCGGGAGTGGTGCATCCATAATTTCTTCAAGTTCCAGATAATTCTGGCACAACTCCTCTAGGAGTTGAATGACAGGTTCAATCTGTGACTCTTCCACTTGATTGCGTCGGTAGGCGGCTCGGAATTGAACCTCGAACGGTTGCGCCACGGGAGGTTGTCGCACAAAGTCGCTGACGGCTCGTCCGTAAGCACGGGCAAGTTTGATCAATTCATTGGGCTTAAGACGGCGCTCTCCTTTCTCAATCGCAACCATCGTTGTACGCGCTGCATCGATGACTTTAGCTGCATCCGCTTGGGTCATGCCACATTGATTACGTGCTTGTTGAAGGAGTTCCCCCAATCTCTGGGTATCAATTTTGTCAAGGATGTTGTTCGTCATGGCAAGACTCCCTCAACGGTGTGGAGTGACAGATTTGATGAAGTTAGAACATTAATATAACAATGTCAATCATTAAGTTGCATTTTGGGTTTATAATGTCAGGTTTTGGCGGTGGCAATTAACGGCGGATCAACCTAGGAGCGCGATCGCTCTTTCAAGGCATTCACAATATAATGATTTGCAGCAAGACCCTTACTTGAGTCGGAGAAAGTAGCAGAGATATGAGTGAGCAATAATGCCAGAAGACGAGTCTATCTCCGATCCATTTTGGGAAAATCTTCTCGAAGGATATACTGAAGCAGTCTTAAATGAAAGAGAAGCAACTAAAACTAATATTGTGCATTTGCTAGATGAGATAAAATTAGCTGATCAGAATACTCAAAGAGAGCGAAAAGAAATTGTAGCTAATTTCCGTCCATCTAATGAAGAGTTTTCTCTGTTAGAGGAAATTGAACTGTTAACGGTCACTCTCCGGGGCTATGCCAATCAAATTCAGGCGCAAGGGTGGATTATAAATGAAACCCAGGTAATTGAGCAATTACGAGAAATACGAGTTTTTAGAATACCTGTTATCGTCCAGTTTTACTTTGGCAGTAATGGCAAGTATGAGCAAATAAAGGGTTATATTAGAATGTTGGATTACTTGCGTTTACTGATGCTGGAATATTTGCAGTATGAGCAGGTCAATTAAAATTTCGGCAAAGTTTATCAACGTTGACTCCTATTCTATGCACCTATGTTCAGGACGGGTTTATTCAATTGAGGTCTTTTAAATTGCTCCCCTCTCCTTGCAGGAGAGGGGTTGGGGGAGAGGTCATCTTTAGCTGTTTGTAGTAAACGATACGAACATTTGAGGCGCTCGCATCGCAACTACAAGCCTAATTCTTTTTGAAGGGATTCTCGCATAATCTCAACAGGTGGTGTTTGTCCTAACCAAATCTGTAACGCGGCTGCACCTTGTTGGACTAACATTTCTAAGCCGTCAATGGGAATCGCGCCTTGTTGTTTGGCTTGTTGTAGAAATTTTGTGGGATTGGGGGTGTAAATTAAATCATAAGCGATCGCGCCTTTGGGCAATCTCTGCATTGTCTGTTCATCGACAGGGGATTGATCGACATAAGGATGCATACCCACAGGCGTTGTATTCACCAGTAAATCGGCTTGTTGTAGTAATTGTGGCATTTCCTCCCAGGGATAAGCCTGTAGAATCTTAGACAAGGGAGTATTTGCCCAACTTTGCTGAAACTGACTTAACTTATAGGGATTGCGACCCACAACCCAAATCTCAGGACAACCCAACTGCATACACCCGACGACAACAGCGCGTGCTGCACCACCATAGCCTAATACTACCGCCTTGGTGTGATGCCAATCTCGCTGATATTGGTTCAAGGGGGCGATAAACCCTAAGACATCGGTATTTGTCCCACTCCAGCCGTTATCGGTACGCCAAACGGTGTTCACTGCACCCACCAGTTGGGCGATATCGGATACCTCAGATAAGAGAGGGATAATGGCTTGCTTATGGGGAATCGTGATATTAAAGCCTTGCAACCCTATCGCCGCAAACCCCGCCACGGCGACAGCTAAATCCTCCGGTTTGACGGGGAGAGGGAGATAGACATAATCCACACCCAACTGTGCGATCGCGCGATTGTGCATAATTGGTGATAGAGAATGCTCCACCGGATGACCAATTACGCCTAAGAGTTTGGTTGTCCCTGTAATCTGTTGCATTGTGCTATTTTAGCAAGGCATGGGATGAGTTGAATCCCCAATGAATCGCTCAAGTCGATAATTTTCTGATATGCTGCGAAAATTTATTATCCTTTTCATGTCTTTGGCATTGTGTCTAACCACCCTAGCTTGTGGTTCGCCTTCTGTCGCCCAAAGCCCCAATCAGACGGTCAATGTTACCTCAAATGCCAAGCGGTTCAGTGATGGGAAATATCCCGTTCAACAAGCCACTTATGATGATGTCAGTGGTGAATATAGCGTGATGTTGCTAAATACACCACCTGGTACACCCCCTGTCTTGCGTAGTCCCGATTTGCGATTAGCCCGTCTCACGGATGAGGAACTAGCGGCGGGTGAAAAGACATACTTGGAAATCGAAAACAGTCAAGCCGATATGCACTTAAGTGAAGACTTTCGGATTGAATATGTGCATAACGTTACCGAAACCCAAACGAATCCACAAACGGGTCAACCGGAAACGGTAATTGTGCGACGGGAATCCAGTTTTTGGACACCTTTTGCAGGCGCATTAGCGGGTCAAGCCTTGGGGAGTTTATTATTTCGACCCAGCTATTATGTACCCCCAGTTTATCACGGTGGAATTATGACCGGATATGGTGGATATGGAAGCACTTACTCGCAAGCGGTAGACCGATATCAAGCCCGTCATAATGAACCGCCACCTGCGGTAAAAAATCGTCAAACGTTCCGCAGTACAGGTCAATTAAGACGTTCCTCTAATTCATCACCAACGGCTCGTAAAAATCGCCAAAAAGGTAATCGGGCGACGGGTTCAGGTTTCGGTTCTAGTAATTTGCGCCGTTCTAATAAATCCAGTTCGACGCGGATGAATCGTTCCAGTCGTTTTGGTAGCAGTTTTGGCAGCAGTCGGCGTTCAATGGGAAGAAGACGGCGTTAGTTATTTGTCATTGGTCATTTGTCATTGGTCATTTGTCATTGGTCATTTGTCATGTGTAGGGGCGGGTTTAGGGACAATCGTAGGGGCGGGTTTAGGGAATCAATCGTAGGGGCGGGTTTAGGGAATCAATCGTAGGGGCGGGTTTAGGGAATCAATCGTAGGGGCGGGTTTAGGGAATCAATTCAGCTAGTCACCAATAACGAAACAACAAAACCCGCCCTTGCTCACTTTTTACCAGATATTGAACCCATTCAACCGTCCCCAACCCTGACATCCTTTTTAGAAGAAAGTTTACCTTTAGCAGCATCGGCTAGTGAAAAAGCGCGTTCGGAAGGCATTATTTACCCAGTTTTGCTGGAAGTTCGGCGCATCCTGCAACGGCGGGTCAGCTTATTTTCCGGGGAGGATTTCACCGTTGATGAATCACTTGGACTCAATGGACGGTGTGATTTTCTCTTGAGTCGTTCCGAGAAACTTCTAGAAATTGAAGCACCAGTCTTGATTATTATCGAGGCAAAAAAAGCAGATTTGAGAACAGGATTTGGGCAATGTATTGCTGAAATGGTGGCAGCACAGCGATTTAATCAGGCAAAGCAAACACCTATTTCCACGATTTATGGTGCGGTTAGTAGTGGCACTCAAGGGCGGGTTTTGTTGTTCAGTTATTAATGACAAGCAAGTTTAGTGTCTAAACCCGCCCCTACATAAGACATAATACGATATCCACCGTTAACATTAATTGCCCCCGTTTAGAAAGCCTTGATAATCGCCTCCCAAGGCTTCGACAATAGTACGGGTATTAGTAATCAGCATTTTCACATAAGTATCCGCTTCAGTTCCAGGTGCGCCTAGGGAATCGGAATAGAGTTCAGATGGGGCTAATTTAACCCCTGCTTCTTCCGCAACGGTTTCAATTAAAGCAGGGTTAATCGTGGTTTCGGCAAAAATAGCGGGAACTCCGGCTTCTTTTACCGCATCGGATAGGGTTTTCACGGTTTGGGCGCTGGGTTGTTCTTCGGTGCTAATTCCGATTAGTGTGCCAATCACTTCTAATCCATAAGCTTGAGCATAATATTGAAAGGCGTCATGGGTGGTAACCAGTTTACGCTGATTCGCGGGGATGGTTTGAATTTGCTGAGTAATCCAGGTATCAACTTGTTCCAATTCAGCCGTGAGTTGGGCGGCGTTGGCGGTAAATTTGTCTTTGTCTTCCGGTGATAATTCAATTAAGCGATCGCGTATGGCATTCACCATTTTAATCCCATGCTCTGCATCTCCCCAAACATGAGGATCAGGTTCGGTTTCTCCTTGATATTCAAAGTCTAAGGGGGTGACAATTTCGCCAACAGCAAAGGTTTTGGCATTTACCCCCGCCGACTGCATCAGTTTAATCAGGGCGGGTTCTAAGTTATACCCGTTGTAGAGAATCAAATCGGCTTGTTCTAAGGCAATGGTATCAGCAGGTACGGGTTCGTAAACGTGTGGATCAGCTCCAGGTTCCAGGATTCCGGTTAACTCGATCTCATCTCCCCCCACTTGTTCGGTCCAGTCGGCAATAATGGTACTGGTAGCGACAACGTTGGGTTTATCCTCAGCGTCAATCCCTTGGAGATTCGGATTTGTCGCCTCACAGCCACTCAGCCAAAGTCCCAGCATCACCCCAGCTAGTGCAAATATGCCACCGTTGTAGGTTGGGTTTCGACTTTGCTCAACCCAATGAGGTAGTCTGTCGGATTTCGCGATCGCTCTACCTAACCTACGTGAACTCGCCATGGCGTGTCTATACAAGGGGGTAACGTTATCAGTCAAACCCGCCCCTACACCTGTACACCCCTGTAACTGAGTTCTACCCTGCGAGTGAGTTATTCCGGTCATCAAGTTTATATAGTGGTTTTCATATTGTTTTCATTTTTAAATGTACAATATTCTCATAATTGTTTCATTTTCCCCAATCTGCCCGGTTTAATCATGTCAACGCTTATCTTTAAAAGAAACGACTCCAACCCCCAAAGCCCCACGATTACCCACCAGGAACCCATAAGGATTGGACACCTTAGCGTGCAGTACCGTTTTGTGGAGGCGCTCAAGGATATCACCTGTCAGATTCAACCGGGGCGACTGACGGGAATTATTGGTCCCAATGGCGCGGGGAAAAGTACGCTGATGAAAGCGATGCTGGGGTTAGTGCAGACAAGCTGTGGTACGGCGATGTATAAGGGGAAACCCTTGATCGATCAGTTAGATAGGATAGCGTATGTACCCCAGCGATCGCAGATTGATTGGACATACCCAGCAACCGTGTGGGATGTGGTATTGATGGGGCGGATACGCAAGACAGGATGGTTTCGACGTTTCTCCACCGTATCCCGGCGCATCGCCGCCCAGTCATTAGCGCGGGTAGGGATGAGTGACTTTCGCGATCGCCCGATTGGACAATTATCGGGGGGACAACAACAGCGCGTCTTTCTCGCCAAAGCGTTAGCGGAAGAAGCGGATATTTTCTGTTTTGATGAACCCATGGCGGGAATTGATAAAAAAACCGAAGCCATTATTTTTGAGATTCTCCACGAATTAGCCGATTCTGGGAAAACCGTGTTAGTGGTTCACCATGATTTAGGGGAAGCGATTACCAATTTTGATGATTTAATTTTATTGAATCGGGAATTAATCGCCTCAGGTTCCCGCCCACAAGTCATGCAGGCAAATAACATACAACGGGCGTATGGAGGTCAAGTCGTATTTTTCTCAGACGCCGCTTAATGTTTGAATTGTGTAGGGGCGGGTTTAGGGATTAAAATTGATTGTTTTTGTTAACGTTTCTACAAAACCCGCCCTGGCTAACGTTTGAGATATTTAACATAAGACCAATGACATAAGACCAATGACATAAGACCAATGACAAATCATGCTTGACCTTTTAATTGAACCCTTACAATACAGCTTTATGCAGCGATCGCTAATGACAGCCGTCTTAGTGGGAATCGTCTGCGCTTCAGTGGGAAGCTACTTGATGGTACAACGCCTCGCCTTACTCGGTGATGCGATTAGTCATTCCGTATTACCGGGATTAGCGATCGCTTATATCGTGGGGGTGGATATCTTTCTGGGGGCGTTCTTGGCAGGTATTGTCAGTACCATTGTGATTACCTGGATCAGAACGCGATCGCAGATTAAAGAAGATGCGGCGATGGGGATTGTTTTTTCCGCCTTCTTTGCCCTTGGTATTACCTTAATTACGGTTATTCAAAAAGACAATAAGATTGACCTAAATCACTTTTTATTTGGCAATATCCTCAGCGTTACCGGGGAGGAAGTGATCAATACAGCCATAATTACCGCCATTGTCCTCGCCATTGTTCTGTTGCTGTATAAAGAATTAATGTATTATACCTTTGACCCCGTAGGCGCAAAAGCAGCAGGATTACCGACAAATTTACTCAACTTTGGCTTAATGATTTTAATCGCCTTAACCATCGTCGCCAGTCTCAAAGCGGTTGGGGTGATTCTAGTCTTAGCCATGCTAATTACCCCAGGGGCGACGGCGTATTTATTGGTGAAAAGGTTACACCAGATGATGCTTTTAGGGTCAGGAATTGGCGTTGTTGCCAGTATTAGTGGGATGTATTTGAGCTATTTTTTCAACTTACCATCGGGTCCGGCTATTGTGTTAGTCACCTTTGGATTTTTTATGCTGGCATTTTTGTTTAGTCCCAGTCAGGGTGTTTTGACTCATCCCAGAGTTCAATCTAATCAGTCACAGATTTGGCGGGAAATTAAGGGATTATTAAGATGAAATGAGTCACGCTTTAGTATCAGCCCTCAACTAAAGTTGGGGCTAAAAGCTTAAACCCGTTAAAACGGGTTCTAAAGGGCGAAGGTTTGTTCAACCAGAGCATTGCTATTTTCAGCATCTACACAGCACGACACATAAAAAAAAAGGCTCTTGCGTTTCAACAAGAGCCTTCAAGCCAATTAAGTTTCAGTGGATGAAATGAACCAATCTAGTTAAGATCACCCATAAACAATACTGGCTCACTCTCACGGTCAATACCTTTTTCAAATCCAGCAACCGCCGCACGAGCGCGACCTGCATGCCAGAGGTGACCGATCAAGAAGAAGAATCCTAAGATAAAGTGAGCCGCCGCCAACCATGCACGGGGATTAACATAGTTAAACCCGTTCATTTCCGTAATAATTCCACCAACGGAGTTGATCGAACCGTTCGGTGCATGGGTCATGTATTCAGCCGCACGGCGTAGTTGCCAAGGCTGAATATCATTTCTCAGCTTGTCTACATCCAGTCCGTTAGGACCACGTAGGGGTTCTAACCAAGGACCTTGGAAGTCCCAGAAGCGCATGGTTTCACCACCGAAGATGATTTCTCCAGTCGGAGAGCGCATCAGGTATTTACCTAGACCCGTAGGACCTTGCGCTGAAGCAATGTTTGCCCCTAACCGTTGGTCACGGGCTAAGAAGACGAAGGACTGAGCCTGAGATGCTTCCGCGTTAGTTGGACCATAAAATTCGCTGGGATAAGCGGTGTTATTGAACCAAACAAACGAAGCCGCGATAAAGCCCATCAGGGACAAAGCACCTAAGCTGTAGGAAAGATAAGCTTCTCCAGACCAGATAAAGGCGCGACGTGCCCAACCAAAAGGCTTGGTGAGAATGTGGAAGATACCGCCAGAAATACAGATCAGACCGATCCAAATATGTCCGCCGATAATATCTTCCATGTTGTTGACGCCGATGATCCAACCTTCTCCACCAAAGGGAGAGGTGGTTAGATAACCGAAGATAACAGCCGGGTTCAGTGTCGGGTTCGTAATGATCCGCACGTCACCACCGCCGGGTGCCCAACTATCATAAACACCACCGACAAACATGGCTTTGATTACGAGCAGTAAAGCACCTAGACCTAAAACAATCAGGTGGAACCCGATGATTGTGGTCATCTTGTTCTTATCTTTCCAGTCGTAACCAAAGAAGGCGGAATACTCTTCTAAGGTTTCTGGACCACGAACGGCGTGATAGATACCGCCGAGACCCAGAACGGCAGAGGAAATGATGTGCAGTACCCCAACGACAAAGTAGGGGAATGTGTCAATCACTTCACCACCGGGACCTACACCCCAACCTAGGGTAGCTAGGTGAGGTAAAAGAATTGCGCCCTGTTCATACATGGGCTTTTCGGGAATAAAGTGGGCAACTTCAAATAAAGTCATTGCCCCAGCCCAGAAGACAATTAGTCCAGCATGGGCAACATGAGCCCCCAGTAATTTACCGGAGAGGTTGATCAGACGGGCATTACCCGCCCACCAGGCAAAACCTGATGATTGTTGGTCGCGGTTTCCCGCCACCATGGAACTACTAGAGAGCGTTACCACGGGGTAGTACCTCCTCAGGGAATACAAACTTCTGATGTGGTTGGTCTTGAGGCGCCAGCCAAGCCCGGACTCCTTCGTTAAGCAGAATGTTCTTGGTGTAGAATGTCTCAAATTCGGGATCTTCTGCTGCCCGGATTTCCTGGGACACGAAGTCATACGCCCGCAGGTTTACCGCTAAGCCAATCACACCCACTGAACTCATCCACAAGCCTGTCACTGGGACAAACAGCATGAAGAAGTGCAGCCAGCGCTTGTTGGAAAAGGCAATC
>NZ_JAVJNP010000155.1:0-45125 GCF_040217205.1 Coleofasciculus sp. A1-SPW-01
TTGCTGCACAAGACCGAAACCCTTGGCTACCAAAGCTTTGAGTAGCATGAACATTGGCTCATCTTCAAAGAAAAAGGATAAAACCCTTTCATACCTTTGCACCATTATCAGGGAAAATGTATCATTGCTTCCCCTGCTTCCCCTGCTTCCCCTGCTTCCCCTGCTCCCTACCCCCACCACAATACTTATTCAGCAGCCCCTAATTATGTCCACCTACTTATAACCCAGCACTCTAATCTGCGATTAGAGTGCTGGAGGATGTCACGCGAAGGGAAACAACCAAACCCACCCCTATCAATCAACACTTAGAAAAATTAACGCCCAACTCCGACATAGCGGAACCCCGCACCTTCTAGCACTTTAGGATCAAGGAAATTACGACCATCAATCAGCACGGGATTATGCATCAGCTTCGCCATCTTGCCATAATCTAGACTCTGGAACTGTTCCCAGTCGGTGACTAATACTAAGGCGTCACAGCCATCTGCCAAGCGATCTGGATCACCTTCTACCTGCACACCAGATATACCGTGACTCATGCCACTGGATGAAATAATCGGATCATAAGCTTTAACTTTTGCGCCTAACCGATTGAGATTTTCAATCAGAATCAATGCGGGAGCATCGCGCATATCATCTGTATCCGGCTTAAAGGTTAATCCCAGAAGTCCCACCGTTTTACCTTTAAGGATTTTAAGTTCTTGCTGGAGTTTTTCCACAGCAATTAAGCGCTGACGATGATTGACACTCACCGCTGCTTTCAACAGTTGAGCATCAAACCCATAATCATCCGCTGTATGAATCAACGCCGAGACATCCTTGGGAAAACAGGAACCGCCCCAACCAATCCCCGCTTGCAGGAATTTACCACCAATGCGAGTATCTAAACCAATCCCTTGGGCGACTTGAGTCACATCCGCGCCCACGCGATCGCAGATATTGGCGATTTCGTTAATGAAGCTAATTTTGGTGGCTAAAAAGGAATTGGAGGCATATTTGACCATTTCCGCTGAACTCAAATCCGTCACCACCACCGGAACCGGGGGTAGGGATTTATCTTCAGCGGGTTCACGCTTGACAATCGGCGCATAGAGTTCCTGCATCATGGAAATAGCGCGATCGCTATTACTCCCCAACACGATGCGATCGGGGTTAAAGGTATCATAAATCGCTGATCCTTCCCGCAAAAACTCCGGATTACTCACCACATCAAACTCAACGCTTGTGTCTGACGTCGTACCTCCAGAGGACTTCTGGTGAGCAGTGACACCATCCATGACAATCATTCGTACCCAATCCCCAGAACCAATTGGCACCGTTGACTTATTCACAATCACCTTGTAGCCCCCATTCAGGTGATTACCGATCCCACGGGCTACCGCTTCCACATAGCGAGTATCACTTTCACCATTGGGTAATGCTGGCGTTCCCACCGCAATAAACAAAATCTCGCCATGAGCGACACCCCTCGCCAAATCGGAGCTAAACTCCAAACTGCCCGCCTTACTGCAAGCTTGCATCAGTTCCGATAATCCCGGTTCATAGATGGGCGACTGCCCAGATTTCATTAATTTGACTTTGTCCTCATTGTTATCCACACAGATAACATGGTGTCCGATATGGGCTAAGCACACCCCGGTTACTAAGCCAACATATCCAGTACCAATAACACAAACGCGCATGAGCTGATCCTCTCTGGTAGATGGTAGGACTCAGGGCTATCTAGCGGATTGATTCGTGTCCTAGTAAGCCCCTATGCCCCTATGAGTTAATACTGTAGTCGCTTAACTGGAAACAAGGGAATACCCTTCAGCCGTTAAGCGATCGCGGAAATCCTCAACAGTGGTTTTTAACCCCTCCTGTAAAGGTATAGTCGGTTGCCAACCCAATAACGTCTTCGCTTTAGTAATATCCGGACGGCGACGTTGCGGGTCATCTTGCGGTAAATCCTTAAAGATAATTTCTGTATCCGGATTGACCATTTGTTGCACCGCTTGCGCCAGTTGTAAAATTGTATACTCATCTGGATTCCCCAGATTAATCGGTCCAGTCTGATCATTATTCATCAACCGAATTAATCCTTCAACTAAATCCGATACATAACAGAAACTGCGAGTTTGTGAACCTTTGCCATACACCGTTAACGATTCACCTTTGAGCGCTTGCACGATAAAATTACTCACAACACGCCCATCATTTTCCATCATTCGAGAGCCGTAGGTATTAAAAATGCGAGCCACACGAATTTCCACGCCGTTTTGGAGATGGTAATCAAACGCCAGTGTTTCCGCCACTCGCTTCCCTTCGTCATAACAGTTGCCGCAAAATGCAACTCGTCCATGGCGACGTACACACACCACATGATTCTGCACATTAACGCAGTAAACATTGCCAGCATATCGAAATGGCTCTGGGGTGACTAAATGAGCGTCTTTTATCGGTCGAATATTCACCCGATATAAATCACGACCCACCGCATGAGACACAACAGACGCCGCATAGCCGCAACGCATGGCTAACTCTTGGACATCATCAGCCAGTTGTTTGGATTTGGTGTAATAAACATAACCCTCCCCACGCTGGGAACCATCTCCCATGATTAATGCCTTAAACAAAATCAGCGACTGACGCTTGGATAACGATAAAAACTGGCGCGGAATATATTTCTCACCCGACTTACCCAGAGGACATAAAATCTCCGCCAGTTGTTTACTACAAATCCGGAATTGGTGGTCATCTGATGAGAAAAACTTAAAGCCGAGGTTGTTTAAACAGTGGGTTATTTTAGCTCGACCCTCTGGATTTTCTTGGGCAATCAAGATGTTATAGTCAGCCACCTCATAGTCACGTCCACCAACAACCCGCCCTCGTCGTCGGACATGAACGCAGCCTTCAGAAATGTAGTAACCGAGGAATTCTAACCAATCATCCATCCGAATTCGCTCGACTCTCACCTTGGCATTTTTCGGTGCAGTTCCCAGTTCAAACCATTCTGGTTCTTCTCCCTGAAACTCACCCCCGGTAGGGACACGCCAAGAATGCCAATGTCGGTCTTCATCCGCACGCAAAAATTGCAATTTTCCGGTTTTACTGCGTACATACATCCAGTGATTTGGCGTTACACACAGATCGAATTTAGCATTGGCAAACCGGAGCAAATTACCCACGTAAGGCTGCACAATATACTCGTCCGGGACGTGATACTCAACTTGATTATCGGGATTAAGAGTCGCCACTCGCACCCCTGGCTGTAATTGGGGAAAAGGAACCCAGCCATTTTCCGTTAAAATTTCAGTTTCAGCGTCGTAACAACTGCGCGGTCCAATTGGATTAACATTTCCTCGGTATTCTTCGGGTTGAGGATGGACTTCCGGATCACCATACACTTCCGAAGTTGAGGCTAATAAAAATCTCGCCCCCACCCGCTTGGCTAACCCCAACATATAGAGGGTTCCCATGACATTGGTTTTAATTGTCTTGACAGGATTGTACTGATAGTGTATTGGCGAAGCCGGACAAGCCAGATGGTAAATTTGGTCAACCTCGACGCGAATCGGTTCGGTAATATCGTGGCGGATCAGTTCAAAGTAGGGATGATTCAGCCATTTGACGATATTTCGCTTGGTGCCAGTATAGAAGTTATCCAGACAGAGAACTTCATGACCAGCTTCCATTAACCGATCAACGAGATGGGAACCAATAAAACCAGCACCACCTGTAACTAGAATTCTCATAGGTTTTTCCGAATAGAGCGATCGCGTAAGCTTAGTGCGGTAAAGTAGCAAGCTCTACCATGTTACATTGAATCCCAGATTGGCAAGTCCTTGCCATGCTGAAAATCGCTTAATTCCTTTCAGGACGTGAAATTGAGACAAATTCAACACCCAACCCCTGACAATCGCTCTTGCCTGTGGTTATGATATTAGTTGAACTTTCTTAACACAACTAGATCTTGGGCAAACCAACGCGGTTTAGGGTGCAGGATTTGAGCGTTGACGTGCCATACCTCAAGAGTTTTAGCTGATTCGCTAACAAAACTGCCAAATTTATTTTGGCTCAAAGGTTGTCGCTCGATCCTCACGGATCGAAGTGAGGCTGTAACCTGGCACAACGTTGCTGGGAGGTTTCTGAGGGGAATTTTATGGCAATTTTTCCGTCAGAGATATTAATTCGGTGCTTGATTTGTATCTACCTGCTTGAACTTAATTTATGCTGCTAGAGACCTTACACTCGCCAGAGTCTGTCCTCGCTCAAATGGATACGTTCAGTACCGGGAAGTTAGAACTGTGGTTTCAGCCCGTTTATCAAACAAAGACTGGTGCTGTATTACACAATGAAATACTCCTACGTTGGCGAGACGAAGCCGGAAATCTGCACTTACCCCAGGAATTCTTACCCACGTTGTCGGATAAAGGACAACTGCAAAAGGCTGATCGCGCCGTTATTCGCAAGGGAATAGAACTCTTAGCGGAACAACCTGATCGATGCCTGTCGATTAATCTTTCGGGAGAGGGATTAAATAACTTTGAACTGATCGAATATATTCAAACACTTCTGGATCAGTCAGGAGTTGACCCGAAGCAACTGAGTTTTGAGCTAACCGAATCAACCATCGCCAAAGATTTTCCCACAATTCGGGCATTTGTCCGCGAACTCAAAAGTCTGGGTTGTGCGATCGTTCTGGATAACTTTGCCAGTCGCGAATTAACGCTGTTTCAATGCCAACAACTGGCGGTTGATCTGGTTAAAGTGGATGGTCAACTGATCCAACGCCTAAAAACGGAACCGAGTAGTCGCGTCTTAACCAAAGCCATTCTCGAAGGCATTCAGGCGCTGAGTCAGGTGGCGGCTAAATTTGTCAGCGATGCGGTTACCCTCTCACTGGTGGAAGAAGTCGGGATTGATTTAGTCCAAGGACACCATCTTAAAACCCCTAGTCCAGCACCCGATTGGACGGAACTGGTTCGCCCAGAGGAGGAACAGGATTCACCCACGGCTGAAGTCCAAAAATCTACTCAATCCTGGCGTTTCCTGGTGGGAACGGGGTTTGTGGTGCTGGGATTAGGGGCAGTTGGTGTGGGGATTGCCTCCATTGGCTATCGCCTCAGTCACTTAGTTGTAGACGGTAGCACGATTAACGGGCGAATTGTGCGGTTACAAGCGCCAACCACGGGTAATATTCAAGCATTTTACGCCCAGCCAGGAGTGGTTGTGAAATCAGGACAACTTCTCGCCCGGATTAGCCAAGAACCCAGTCCCCAAGAACAAGAAGCCCTACTCCGCCTAGAACGCGCCCAAGACCAAGAACAAATCCGCAATCAGCTTGAAAGTCTCGAATTACAAGGACAGATTCAGGTTAATGCTACCCAACTGGCATCGGCGAAACAGTCCCTAGCATTACTGAAAACGCAGTTACAGCAGCTTGAACGTCGAGACCAAGCCGTGCGCCAAGTGGATGTAGAATTGGGCTTAGACTCCGTTAAGGAACAGCAAGCTGTAGTTCAAGCGGCACAGGCAAAAGCTGAAGCTGCCCGATTAGATTATCAACGGTATCAAACCCTATTAGAAGCAGGGGGTGTATCCGCACAGGAAACGGATCAGTTGCGCTTAGTCTGGCAATCCGCCCAAGCCGAAGTCCAACAAGCCCAATCTGTCTTGGATGCGACGCAAAAGGCAGTCAATGCTGCCCAAGCGGGTATTGCTCGCAGTAATCGCAATAATATTATGGGCGGGGTTCTGTCCGATCAACGGATTAGTTTGCAGCAGACGATACAACAGCAATCGGTTGTGGTAAATACGATGGAAGCGCAATTGGCTAAACTCAAGCAGCAGCTAAATAACAGCCAGTCTCTACAAAAAAATGCCCCTTCTCTGGTTAATGATCTCAAACAATTACAAAGCGAACGGAAAGTGCAAAATGTGTCAGCCCCCTTTGCGGGTGTTGTCTACACAGCGGAACGAGAACAAGGCGAACAGGTTAATCAGTTAGAACCGATAGTGACGCTGCTTGATTGCAATAACTTGTGGGTAGAAACCGTGGTTAGTGCTGAACAAGCCAGTTCTATCAACACCGATAAACCTGTGACTGTCGGATTAGCAGGTTATGCCCAAACCGTCAAGGGTGAAATTGACCTGATTCAGCCGATTAGTAATATGCAACAGCTTAATAAGTTGACCCAGGTTCAAGCCCTACAGCCTGCGATTCCGCCTAAATTAGTGGGACAACCGTTAACCCGAATTACAGTACGGATTCCACCGCCGCCGCAACATGAGAATTCCCAACAGTTTTGCGGATTGGGACAAGCGGCGAGGCTGACGTTTCCTAAGAAATTGTTTGGTAATCGTTGAATTGAGATTTATATCTCAATTTTTTTTGTCTGGATTCCCTTGATTGTTTACATCTAGTCAAGAAACCGGGTTTCTTTGGGTAAAAGCTTGATATTTCATTGTCATCCTCACGAGAAACCCGGTTTCTAGGAATACTTGACCGACGCTCTAGGTGAGATGACAAATGATAGTCGTAAAACCCGCCCCTACACATAATTAAAGACGCGCCATGGCACGTCTCTACATCCAAAAACTCTATGACTCAATTATTTCGTTGGCAAAACATCTCGTCCTATCTTAATTGGTTCGCCCTGCTGTGTCTTTCCGCCTTCGGTTTTATTGGCTTTTACTTGCTGCGTAACCCAGAACAGTTAAACCTATTAGGCATATCCGGTTTAATTAGTATGGGGCTGATCGGCATTTGGCGATGGTCATGGTGGGCGCTGCAAGTGATTCGTTCTCGGATTTACCTACATTGGGTTTTTCCCCGGTGGCGCAAACAAGCCGATCGCATCCCCCTTGACAAGTTACCGCCTGTTTGCTTATTAGTTCCAACTTATAAGGAAAAACCCTGGATCACGGAACGAGTTTTCCGGGTAATCGCCCAAGAAGCCCAAAGTCTTTCTCACCCCCTGACACTGCTAGTTACCAGTAGCAGTAATGATGAAAATGCTGCCATCTTAAAGATACTTAAATCCGTTGACCCTGAACTCAGTTGTATTCGCCTAATCCAAATGGTGCAGACGGGGGAAGGGAAGCGCAAAGCCATGGCGGATGGATTACGAGAATTAGCGCGTTTAAATCTACCCCAAAATGCCGTTGTTGGTTTAATGGATGGCGATTCTGAACTGACACCTGGAACCTTACGTCGCTGTTTGCCATTTTTTCGTCTATTTCCCAAAATGGGGGCGCTGACGACGGATGAGTTACCGATTGTTGAGGGATCATATCTATTTTCTGAATGGTTTCATTTACGCCTATCCCAGCGTCATTATCAAATGTGTTCAGTGTCCCTGTCGCAAAAGGTGATGTGTTTGACGGGACGCTTTTCCTTATTTCGGGCGGAGGCGGCGCTGCATCCCACATTTGCGGATCAGTTAGAACTGGATACGTTGGATGATTGGTTGTGGGGACAGTTTAAATTCCTCTCTGGCGACGATAAAACGACGTGGTATTGGTTACTGCGTCGGGGTTACGATATGCTTTATATCCCGGATGTGATTGTCTATTCCATTGAGACGATTTCTGGGTCATTAATGGATCGCGCTTACCAGAATATGCGCCGTTGGTATGGGAATATGCTGCGGAACAGCGATCGCGCGATCGGATTGGGTCCAGGTAAGGCGGGATGGTTTATGTGGTACTGTCTCCTGGATCAACGGATTAGTTACTGGACAACTCTAATCACTCCCGGTTCGTTATCAATTTGTTTAGTGCAAGGGTATTGGTTAGCCGCTGGACTGATTCTCTGTTGGATTCTTTGTACTCGACCGATAATTTTAACCATCATTTTTTTGGGACGACAATCTCGACTTAAACCGATTCATTTACCCGTCTTTTTAATTGCCCAATGGAGTTCCTGTATTATCAAAATCTGGACTCAGATGAACCTTGCTCAACAAAAGTGGTCAAACCGAGGCAATCAAAGTATATCAGCCGCCGGATCGGGTTGGGAACGGTTGGTTAAAGTGAGTGTGTCTCGTTTTCTTTATGTTTCCCAGTTATTTGGCTTTGTAATTATTTTATGTTGGTTTGCTAGCCTTCTCACTCCCTTACAAGATGTGGCAGGGTTATGGTCAAATAGTACCTGGGCGATGAGTCAATCGGTTCCACCGCAAATTGTTGAAGCGATTGATAATGGAATTATTCCCAATGATGGTAAAGATGATGCCAAATCCCTCCAGGCGTTAATTAATCGCTTGTCTGGTGAAGACTCGGTTCAGATTAATTTACCCATTGGTGAAATTGACTTGTTTGATCCCATTGAAATTAATCGCAGTCACACGATTATTAAAGGGCAAGGAATGCGGCGAACTATTTTACAAGCGTATATTAGTAAACCTGATACAAAAGCTGTTCTAGTCATTCGACCCCGTGAACATCCTTTGACTGAAAAAGCGGAGTCTGATCAGAATCGGATTCAAGATATACATTTGAGCGGGTTTACACTGCGAAAAAAATCACTCAATTCAACTGAAAATATATCTGATGTTGGCAGTATTATTTTAGATAATGTAGTCAATTCATCACTGAAAAACCTTGATTTACCCAATAATCAAAATCATCCTTTAGTCATGCGTAACACCGAGAATATAACAGTAGAATATGTCATGGCAGGTTTGTAGTAAGGGCTTTAGCCCTTAATTTTAAGGGTTTTCAGTTCTGCCGTAGTTGGTGTGCTAAATATATAATTTAATAGTCTACCTTAAGACAAATGTTGTTCACATCGCTGAAAAATATAGCGCAGCACCCCTAAAATCTCGTCGAGATGAGCAATTCCATAGAGTAATGTTTCATACACCTCACCTTCAGTTGTTAATTTATAAAACCGCCAACCATCTCCATTGGTAACGATTCCAAATACATCAATCTCCTGCTCGCGTTGGCGATTTTGCCAGGAACACGCTTGCATTTCTACTAAACACTGAGCTAATCCTTGCTCAAAGTCATCTTTTTTCGCTTCAACAATACAGAGATAAGGGGTTTCAATATAAGCCTTACGTTCAGTAATCAAGTAATCAACATTTCCTGTGGTTATATCAGAGTCTAGAGCCGCCCCTTTCCATATTTTCAACTTCTTATAGGGTTGTATAGCTTCTTCGCAAATTGCATCAATCACTATTTTTTTAGATTCTTCATATTTTTGTAAATCAAAACATTGTAATCTAGCCCAGCGTTCTTGGAAAAAGGCACTGGGTGCAACAGGTTGGCTGTCAACGTGCCAGAGTAATAATTCAGTTAGGCTTAATTGCTTGAAGGCTTCTGTAGTATTAAAGCTAGCAAAGTTTTTTTTCTTTCGCTTTTTGGCATTTGACGACATGTCACGCCTTCCTGGTTAAAAAATACGCCGAAAAGGACTTATAGCTGGGGGTGAGGGCTTTAGCTTAGAGTGAATAGCACGCTCAGATGAGGCTGGTGGGCAATGCCCACCCTACCTTTTGTGCTATTCGTTCACCTCTGAAACTGAGAAATCAGCAAAATCGACATACACATCTTTCGGAGTTGCCCAAGAGGGATCACCGCCACCAAAAAAGGTGGAGAAGAATATACCATCAATTTTCAGGTCTTCAACAGTACGAAAGGTCAATCCTTGCTCATCGAGAACCATATTTCCATCTAACCAAACTTTAACCCGACCATTGGCTTGACCCGGTTCATTGAGGACAACTTCTTGCTCAATATGATGCCAAGTTCCAGGGATAAATTGCCAATTTCCCCGACCAATTGATGTGCCATATTCGTCACTTGTGGGCAGATAGGCATACAGTTCCCCATCTCCATTGCGTCTCCACATAAAGCGCGTCGAAAACCCATCGGTTCCATCAGGAGTTTTCCCGCCACTAGCACCGTCACCGCCGTAAAGTCCTGGCAATTTCCCCCCCTTAACAAAGTCAAAGTCGTCGGAAAAACGAACATAATAACTTAAGCGCAGAGAATCTTTAGCGGGTAAACCTAAATCCGCATAAAACTGCGTACCTCCTAAGGGGGCATCATTTTTTCGAGAAACCGTAGGACTAGCTGAACCCGCCGGATAGTTGACCCGCAGCACTTGAGCAAATCTGCCGTCGGCATCTTTAATCACTTCACTATTTTCTAAACCCCACTGTTTCTCACTTTTAAACTGCCAAGATTGCTGCCAATCCGTTGCGGCAAAGCTATCTGACCAGAGCGGGGTAACATCAGTGTTAGAGGCTACATCTTGACTGGTTTCTGTGGAATTGGAATTGCTTAAAGCAGAAGAGGACTCTATTTCATTTGAAGCAGTCTGAGCGCAACTATTCAGCATGATGACTAAAAAAGCTGCACTTAATAATTGACCTGAAGCGGTTAGATGCTTAAATGTGATTGACATGGGTTTGGCTTAAACGTGCGGGATAGCGTAGAGTTTTGAGCATTTTCATCTTGATGCACCCTCAACCATCCAATTTAATCCTTGCTCTCGGCTTTTGTCAGCCGTTATGAAAGACCTACTCAAAGCAGGTCAACCTTAGTCAGACCTAACTTTGATGCTTACTTCCTGCTTCACTCTGGCAGTGACGGCACTTAACCAGTCCACAGGCTACCACCACCTAACTGGCGGCTATCTCCAAATTAATGGAGGCATTAAAATCTCTGTCGATTTCCAAACCGCAATTGTCACACCGGAAAACTCGCTCAGATAAGGGCATTTCATCTTTTACGGCGTGGCATCTTGAGCAGGTTTTGGTTGAGGGATACCATCGGTCTACTACAACCAAGGTTGACCCGTACAATTGGCATTTGTACTCTAACTGGCGTTTGAACTCGTGAAAACCCATATCTTGAATAGCTTTCGCCAATTTGTGATTAGCCATCATGCCGGACACGTTCAAATTTTCTATTCCTATTCGGCTGTGGTTTTGGGCTAAATAAGATGTGAGCTTGTGTAACGTGTCTTTTCTGATATTGGCTATTTTCCGGTGCAAACGGGCTATTTTGACTTGGGCTTTTCTCCAGTTAGAGGAACCAATCTGTTTGTGACGATTTAGCCACTGCAGCCGTGAAAGTTTTTTTTCGTACTTGCGATAGCTAGACGCGCCTTCTACCACGATTCCAGTAGATAAGACGGCTAAGGCTTTGATTCCCAAGTCTACTCCCACTACAGGGTGAGGTTTGGGGCGATTGATTGGTTCATATTCCAGCTTAAAACTGATAAACCATCGGTCAGCCGTTCTGGATATGGTGACAGTTTTGGGCTGAAACTGAACGGGTAGCCGCTCATAGGTCTTCAACCAACCAATGACCGGAACTCTAATCTTAAAATGGTCGAGTTTAATTGACCCGTCTAGAGTAAAGCTGTCATGCTTTCCCTTGCGTTTAAACCGAGGTGGTTTTTTCTTTTTCTTAAACGCATTCCTCCATGCTTCGGCTAATTGCTTAAGCGCAAACTGGGGGGCGCATTTACTCACCTCGTAGTACCAAGGACAGGCGGGCTTAACCAGTGCAACTAACCACTTATGCAAGTCAATCCCAGTGGGGAACTTGATTTTATCCTCTCTTGTATCCCGGTTGTGGTCGAGTATCTGCTTAGTCAAGCCCAAACCCCAATTCCAAGCGTGACGGGCGACACCAGCGTGTTTAGCTAATGCCGTTCGCTGCTTGTTGTTCAAATTCAATTCACTCTTGAACCCTAAAAGCATAACCTGGCAAGAGTTGATAATTGTATAATAACCAGTATACCGCTACATACAGGAAGCAGCAATGCCCTTTCAAAAGGATCATCCATGGAGAGCGAAAAAGATACTAGATCAGCCGCTAGACAAAACCCCTATCTGTTTTAAGGGATATGAAGGGCAAAAGGATAAGCTGAAATCTGTCCCCAACTGGCAAGAACGGATAAGGCAATTTGTAGATGAACTGATATCTGAGCAAAATGCATAGACTTGCTCAGATATGCATAGATATTAGGTTGCAGCTACTAGCCCTTGACTGAAGAAAGGCAGAAGGCAGATGGCAAGGTGATAAGGAATAAGGAAATCATCACTGTTTAGATAGACCTCAATACTCCTCGGATACGCTCTAATTTAATTGCTTCTCCCCCAGCTTCCAGACGCGCCATGGCGCGTCTCTACAACCCCAGCTTCCCCAGATCCCCCAGCTTTCCTACTGGGGTTCGAGGCGCAAGACTGCCATAAATGCTTCCTGAGGCACATCAACTGTACCTAAAGATTTCATCCGCTTTTTCCCTTTTGCCTGCTTCTGCAACAATTTTTTCTTACGGCTAATATCCCCGCCATAACATTTAGCGAGTACGTCTTTCCGTAATGCAGGAATATGTTCGCTGGCAATTACCCGACTTCCAATTGAGGCTTGCAGGGGAATTTTGAATTGGTGACGGGGAATTAATTCCCGGAGTTTTTCCACTAACGCCCGACCAACAGAGTAAGCTTTATCCCGGTGGACAATCATTGCCAGAGAATCCACTGGATCACCATTAATTAACACATCGAGGCGAACCAGAGTGTTTTCCTGATACCCAATCAGGTGATACTCCATACTGGCATAACCGCGCGATCGCGATTTGAGTTGGTCAAAAAAGTCAGTCACGACTTCCGCCAGAGGTAATTCATACACCAAGGTGGTTCGCCCTTGGGTTAAATACCGCATATCTTTAAACTCACCCCGCCGCGTTTGGCACAGTTCCATCAGCGTCCCCACATAGGTTTCTGGGGTAATCATCTCGATGCGAACATAAGGTTCTTCAATTTTCTCCCGCTGCTGGGGTGGAGGGAGTAAGCTGGGGTTATCAATTTCCAAAACCTCCCCATCCATATTCGTGACTCGATAGACCACTGATGGAGCGGTAATGATTAAATCTAAATCATATTCCCGTTCTAATCGCTCCTGGACAATTTCCATGTGCAATAAGCCCAAGAAACCACACCGGAAACCAAACCCCATGGCGCTGGAGGTTTCCGGTTCATAGTTGAGAGCCGAATCATTGAGTTTGAGACGGTTGAGAGCTTCGCGTAAATCTTCGTACTGATCCGCGTCGGTGGGGAATAAGCCGCAGAATACCATGGGTTTGGCTTCCTTGTAACCCGGTAAGGGCTTCTCCGCCGGTTCAGCAGCTAGAGTTATAGTATCGCCAACACGGGCATCTTCTACGGTTTTAATCGCCGCCGCGATGTATCCCACTTCTCCGGCGTGTAGTTGCTCAACCTGGATTTGCGTCGGTGACAATACACCCAGTTCATCAATTTCATATTCTTTTTTGGATACCATCAGGCGAACTTTTTCCCCAGTTCTGACGCTACCATCCATCACCCGGAAATAGACGATGACGCCTCGGTAGGGGTCATAGTAGCTATCAAAAATCAAGGCTCGCAGGGGCTGATCGATGGTGTCTTGGGGAGGAGGAACCAGATGCACAATGGATTCTAAAATCTCATCAATCCCAATTCCCTCCTTTGCCGATGCGAGAATGGCTCCGCTACAATCGAGACCAATGATCTCTTCGATTTCTGAGATCACTCGTTCGGGTTCTGCTCCTGGGAGGTCAATCTTATTCAGAACCGGAATAATTTCCAGGTCATGCTCCAAGGCTAAATAAACATTTGCCAGAGTTTGAGCTTCAACCCCCTGAGAGGCGTCTACCACGAGCAATGCGCCCTCGCAAGCGACCAGCGATCGCGAAACCTCATAGGAGAAATCCACATGACCCGGGGTGTCAATTAAATTGAGAACGTATTGCTCACCATCTTTCCCCTGATAGTTCATGCGAGCGGCTTGCAGTTTAATGGTAATCCCGCGCTCCCGTTCCAATTCCATGTTGTCCAGGAACTGTTCCTTCATTTGGCGATCGCTCACCGTACCGGTTGTCTGTAAGAGGCGATCGGCTAAAGTGGATTTACCATGATCAATATGAGCAATGATGGAAAAATTGCGAATGCGAGAGACAGGAACATCAGTCATAGAATTATCGGGTGACAAAAAAAATTGGCAACACGGAATGGATGGCTCTTAATGTATTTTAATGTTTCTTCCCAAAATGGGGACAATACTCCTGATACTCTAACTCCAGAGAACCTTTTGGGGCTAAGTACGTCACGAATCTCAGGTGGCAAGAGGGCAAATTGTCGTAAAATGTAGTGTAGGGGAACACCAAAACGCTGAAAATGAATAATCATGCCATTCATCGAGAGCATTCAACAAACAAGGAAGAAATATCTATCCTGATGGATGCTCAACTGTTAGACCAAATCAAACACTTAACCAATGATCCGTCTAAGGTGATAGAAACAGCCATTCGTCAATGGCTAAGAGGAGAGCGCGATCGCGATGATGAGCTAACCCGCACCTTGAGACGAAATCCACCAGTACCGCCACGAGGCGAATGGAACGATTAAGAGCCAAGATGTTCGTCGCTTTATTCTTTCGCCTGAGGCTCCAGGGCGTTAAGGGGTTGCATTTATGTCTGTCTTGGTGCGAGCGCTAATCCTTTCGCTGCTTGTAGTTTCCAGGTTTCTTGTAGATGATTGCTCCTGCTGATTTCCACCATCCTCGATTTGGGTATACCACTATGCAATCTACTACTGCACAAGGCAAGTCCAGCTTTTTGCAGGAGTTAGAGGTTGAGCTGATGTGTAGCCAAGATGCATCAGGTCAGTATCACTCCTTTTATTGGCGACAAGCCGAGCAGTATGATTTAACTCAAGAACAGGTTATTGGGGTTCCCCTCAACGAAACCTTTCATCCCATTGCTCTAGATGCTTATCGGGATCGAATCCAGCGGATTCTAGACAACCGCACCCCAGAACGCTGTATCCACGACTTCTGTTATGGCGATCACGTATTTCCCTTTGAACTGGTGATCAGCCCAATTTTACAAGCAGACGGTCAGGCGACTCAGGTTTGGGTGATAGGTCATCTATTACCGGAGGGTTCGGTGCAAAAAGTGATCGATTCGCTAGTACCGTTAAGTGTCGATCCCAATCAAAAACTACTCACCCAAATTGCCCGCCGGATTCGCCGGACGTTAGACTTAGATACAATCTGGCAACAAACAGTAGACAGTTTAGGGAAAGCTCTACAAGTCAGTCGCTGTATTATCTGTTCCTACAAACCCGACTATACGGATGTCAAGGTGGAAGCGGAGTATCGCCAAGAGTCATTAGAGGAAATGTTGGGGATGACGCTGGAACTGGAGTCGGAACTGATAATGAAACAAGCGATGTGGAGTTCCGAACCGGTTGTAGTTGACCAAATCGCCCCGAGTCGGTTTCAAGAAAAATCCATGCTGGTGGTTTCCACGTCTTATAAAGATGAACCCAATGGCTTAATTAGTTTACAACAGTGCGATCGCCACCGTCCGTGGAGTGATGCGGAAATTGAGCTAGTGCGGGAGTTGGCTGAACAAGTGGGAACCGCGATCGCGCATGGTACGCTCTATAAAGAACTAGAACTAGCCAGAGAACAAGCCGAAGAAGTGTCCCGCCTCAAGAGTGAATTTCTTGCCAGCACCTCTCACGAATTGCGGACGCCCCTAAATGGGATGATTGGCTTTCTCAAGCTGATTCTGGAAGGGATGGCGGATGACCCTGAAGAACAGCGAGAGTTTATTCAGGAAGCCCATAATAGCGCCTTACATCTGCTCAACATCATCAACGATATCTTAGATATCGCCAAGATTGAAGCCGGAAAAATGGAGCTGGAGTTTAGTCCAGTTGAGTTAGAGTATCTATTTAATAAGGTCTATGATTTTACTGCCCAGCAAGCCCATCACAAGAATTTGAGCTTCACCCTAGAAATTCCCGCCGTCTACGATGGCATTGTCATGTATGGGAACTATCAACGGTTGCTACAGGTGATGCTAAACCTAGTGGGGAATGCGATTAAATTCACCGATGAAGGGGGAATTACCATCAGCGCCGAAGTCATTCGCAAGAAAGTCCATTTTCAGGGACAGGAGTTTCCTGGACATGTGAAAGTGCGGGTTGCGGATACAGGGATTGGGGTATCCTTGGATAAACAAGACAAACTCTTCCAATCCTTTAGCCAGGTGCATGGTGGACTCAATCGTCCTTATGGGGGAACCGGGTTAGGGTTAGCCATTTCCCAAAAGCTAGTGGAAACCATGGGCGGTGTTGTACATTTCTTCAGCATGGGGGAAAACTTAGGTTCAACTGTGACATTTACTGTACCCCTTTATCAAGAACCCGTGATGGTGTCGCGCACAGATTGAGCAAAAGGCGAGGTATCCTAGTGCAGCGTCGCAGAAATAGCCTTAAGTCAGTACCATTCCGTTAGGTTGGTAGCTGGAAAACTTATTGAATTGAGTTAAAGACTTACTGGCGAAGGCATTTCCTGTTCCCTGTTCCCTATTCCTTCTATTTTATTAAAAAAGTTAGGGGAATCCCCTAAGTCTGACACCTTCCCCTAACTGTTTATTATTGGGTAAGAGTGGAAGACGAACCGACTCCACCAAAAGAGCAGATACCAGGGGGTAGTCGGTTGATTACACAGACAGATCCCCGACTTCTTCAAGAAGTCGGGGATCTTGCTTAGTAGCTTATTAAATAAATCTTCAGGAAGAGGCAAAGGAAGCGGCAATTCTTTAATAAAAATTATCCGATACTTCTATGCCAAATCTATGTAATTTGATAGAAAACCTGAACCCGATCGCTTTGTTAAATTGATGCTGAGGCGATCGCACGCGCTGTTTTTAAGATTATGTCTAACCGTGTTTCCACGGGGGAGTACGCTTTTTTGCCGAGGAAGGTGAACAAGGACTGCAAGCCAGTACCGTGCAGATTGTGAACAAGCCGGGTGAGCAGATTTCCAAAGTTGATGAATTGGAAATTGAACAACCCCTCGGTTGGAACAAATAAATTAGCACTTGTGTAGGGTGCGTTAGGCGCATAGTTTTTTATTCACTTTTATTTCCCACAGAACACTCATGCGCCGTAACGCACCACCTTGGTTGGTGCGTTACTAACGCACCCTACCCAAATTACAATTAATGATGCTTGTTACTGGCGATATCTTGACATTCATAATTTATAAATAAGGCAGAAGATAGAACAGAGAGAGTAAATTTGCGTTCATTAAACCCGCGCAGGCGGGTTTTGTTTGTATAGCTGCGGTTACCCTGCGGGAAGCCGCTCCGCGTCTACAACCGCCCCATCTTAAAGGATTCTTACAAGCTTACCGACAAAACTTGCACCGTTTCTCCGGCTGGAATCAAAGTTTGACCAACGGGTACGACCGCAAGACCCGTAGTTTGGGCTAAGTTAATTAAATTACCCGAACTGTGACTACCACCCGCCAACTTGAATTCGTATTTCCCCTCAACTAATTGAAGCTGACCCCACAAATAGGATTCTCGACGCCCATCAGATTTGAGTTCGCTACGAGAGGTGGCGTGGATAAACCTGGGCTTCCATCGTTGCATTGGTAAACCAGAAAGCTTTTTCATCACAGGTTGCACAAATCGCCAACAACTGACTAACGCGGATACTGGATTTCCGGGTAGACCAAAATATAAGACTGGATGCGATGAGCCTTTTTTATTCCTCTGACTCGGAGGCGGAAACGTCGCCACGGTTAAGGGTTTACCAGGTTTAACCGCAACCGAACGGATGTGAATCTCCGCATCCAGTTGGGCTAAAATTTCATCTACATAGTCATAATCCCCCACAGAGACGCCACCTGTAGACAGAACAATATCGGCGGCTAGAATAGCTTGGGCAATGGCTTGCTTCAGGGCGTCCGGTTTATCGCGGACAATCCCCTGTACTTTAGGAATTCCGCCACAGAGAGTCACCCAAGCGGTTAAAGCGTATTGGTTAGAATCGACAATTTGACCCGGTTGCAAGGGTTGGTACGGCGTAACCAGTTCATTTCCGGTGGAGAGAATCGCGACTTTGGGACGGCGATAGACGGTGAGTTCCGTACATTGGGCGGCGGCGAGGACAGCAATTTCTGGCGCACCCAGTTGAATTCCTGATTCTAAGAGAGGGTCTCCAGCACGGTAAAATGATGCCTGATGACGCACAAAGCCTTGCGGTTTCGGTGCTTGTAAGATTAAAACCTGGTTATCCCGGTGCTGTGTATGTTCCTGCATTACCACCGTATCAGCACCCTGGGGCATACATCCACCGGTGAAGATACGCGCCGCTTGTCCGGCTGCAATGGTTTTTTGCGGTTGATAGCCGGCGGGAATCTCTTCAACTATGTTTAAACTGATTGGTTGCTGTTCACTCGCCGACTGCACATCCGTATAGCGTACTGCGTAACCATCCATGGCAGAATTATCCCAGTGGGGAAAATCCAATTGGCTGGTTACAGGAGTAGCCAGAATTCGACCTGTGGCGGTGGATAGGTCAATAATTTCGCTGTCTAACTGGGAGTCTAAGGGGTGGACGAGATCTAAGATAATGGATTCGGCTTGGTTAACGGGTAGCATGGGGCAAGAATTAGGAATAATGCGTTATTTAGCTTCTCCTATGAGTGTAAAGGCTGCCCAGTCTCTAGGATGAGGATGTTTTGCCATGGTCGTCAGCATGGCTGTGAGGATTTCATCTGCCGTAAGTAAACCGTTATCGTTATTAGAAGGAGCTAATGCGATCGCACTTCCTAATCCCCAGATTTCATCGAGTATGCCATGGGTGGCTAGGTGAATCATATCAAGTCCGGTGAATTGCCCATAATAGCAATGCTGTAACCGCAAGAGTTTCGGGCTTTTTTATTAAGGGTGATTTTCCGGACATCATATAATCCGGGCGTTTGCTATGTTCTCAACCAAGGTAATTTTTCAAATGACGGTTCAAGATGATCGTCGAGAAAAAAACAGATTTATACACTAGAAGACGCTCGTCGTTTACAAAAGAAACAGTACACAATCCAGCAGTATCGTCACCAGATGGATTTATTTCAGGGCTATTCACCTGAACGAATGCTTTCTATCTTAAAGGATAGATGTCGGTATTTAATCGAGAGAGGTTCGACCTTAAATAATCCTCACATTCCGGCGTCTTATTTTCAAGGTTGGGAGCGGATTACCGAAAATCATGCTCAACGTTTGCGAGAATTGGTAGCGGAAGCGCTTCATGATAAAGCTTGAGCAATAGATACAGCCACTCTATATGCCATTGGTGGGGGAACAGCATTGCCAATTTGACCTAGGGCTTTATAAACAGCACCATCAAATGACCAGGATTGAGGAAAGCCTTGCAAAATCGCACAGTCAGGTACAGATAAGCGAAAGTGACCATTATCTGGTACAAATAAATGCGCCTGTTCTCGATTGAGAGCGACTCCATTGGGCCAAATTTGTAGTTTTTCCCAAATCTTTTGCGCGGAAACACTACTTAATACTGATGTGGTATGACGTGGACCGGTGAGAGAACTGCGAATGGTAGGAGATAACGTATCAAATCCTATATCAGGTAGTCCTAAGGCTTCACGCACGCCCATACAAGGTTGTAACGTTTCAGACGGGTCGAGGAGCGAAAATAGATCTAGCTGAACATGAGGTTTAACTTTATCAGTAGGCAAATGATGCCAACTGTGGGTGGGGAGAGGGGACTGGTAATTTGACGCCATTTTTTCCTGACGAAACCCCACAAAAAATACACGCTTTCTCATTTGAGGAATTCCGAAGGATGGCGCGGTCAGGATAACTCGAATTAGCGTATAGTTCTGACGCAGGGGATGTTCAACAACCTCTTTAAGATATGAACTGAATTTTTTGCCCACCAATGCTGTAACATTTTCCGCCACGAAAGCAATTGGCTCAATTTCTAATACAGCCCGGATGAATTCTGGAAACATATCCCGGCTGTCTTCTTTTCCTTGCTGACGACCAGCGACAGAAAACGGTTGACAGGGGGGACCGCCATGGATTATGTCAACTAAACCCCGATACTCTCGCCAGTCTACCTGGGTAACATCTCCTTGTTCCCCCCCAAACACAGTCCACTCTGGTCGAACGTTCCTCAAGGTAATACCAGATTCAGGTAAGATATCGTAAGAGGCAACATGGGTAAATCCAGCGCGATCAAAGCCTAGGTCTAAACCGCCACCACCACTGAACAAAGAGAGCGATCGCCAGCCGTTACTGGCTAATTGTGGCATCAGGTCGTCCGGATTGAGCCAAGGTACATTAATCGGATGAATCGGTCTTCGTCCCTCACCCCGGACAGCTTTGGCTTTGGCTCGACTCGACGCCTGAGAACGTTTCCTGTAAACCTCTCGTTCTTCGTCAGTGATGTCCCAGCCTTGATGCCAAGATGATGCTGCCATAAATGGGTCTCCAGATCAAAGGTTTCAGCTCCCAGAAGTTTATATCAAGTCCTGTTAATTGCCCATAATGTAAGGGGATATATCTAGTGTCTTTTGTGATAAAACTTAATGATTGGCAAAATTTGCCCGAGTTAGGGCTGGCTCTCGCGGGCTTGGTAGGGTAAAGTGCGATCGCCAATCACAGAGTCAGCGCCAAAACTCTCACCCGATTCAAGTACCCACGCCGATACATGACGTTTTTGGCTGGGATTGTAACCCAGTAGCCGCACCCAACCTTGACAAACGAAGTAAAGGTCATTCGGATTCAGTACAGATTGACCCGAATTCTGGGATTGGCTGGAGGCGCGATCGCTCAATAGATCATCACCGAGTTCAAATTGATACCATTCTAAACCTTGACAAAACTCCGATACCAAATCAGCATCAACGTCCCATTGGTTCAGGAACGAGTGGATCACAGCCAAGTTCTGAGTCTCAGTTGGTGATGCCTGATCGTGCAATTGCCCCCGATTTTTGAGTGTCTGATTCATTCCTAACTCCTCAGCCTGGGCATGTTCAAAAGCATCAGCCGCCACTCTACCAAATTAGGTAATGCTTTTCGAGTACCTTTAGGTCGTTGACAAAAACGAGGTTATATTTTATACCATTTGCCTATTGCCTATTGCCTATTGCCTGGCGCGTAGCGCTATAATTCCTGATTTTGAGTTCATGCGCCGTGATATTCTAAGACTTTGCCACCTGATCCCCAGAGTACGGCAAGTTTTTGATATTCCATGAGCCTTGACAAAAACGGCATGTTTTCATCTGACTTTCCCCAAGAAAATGGACAATCTGGTCACAGTAGTAGTAATGTGACGCTCACCGATGAGGCGGGGCGATCGCTCAGTTGTTCAATCGAGCATTCTCTTAATGTGGAAGGAATCGACTATTTACTCCTCCTCCCTATCGATTCCCCCGTCGAAATAGTCGCCTGGGATGAGGATGATCAGGCTGACGATCTCGCGGATGCTACCCTCGTAGAAGACGAGACAGAAATCGATGAAATCTTCTCCGATGCCCAAGCGGTTCTCGCTGAACAAAATCTCATCCTGAAACGCACCGCATTTACCCTAACCGTCGCGGGTGAACTTCCGCCAGCGGATGAGGAGGAGATTCTCAGTATTGAACTCGCCGAAGAAGATGTGGAACTCGAACCCGAACAATTGCAATTGTTGGCTAATTTTTACCATGAAGAACAAGAGTACGGAATTTACACGCCCCTTGATCCCCTACTCTTTTTCGCCAAGCATAACCCTAACGGTCAATTAGAACTCTTATCCCCCGAAGAATTTCAAAAAGTCCAACCGCTGCTAGAAGAGTTATTATTTGAAGATTTAGATTAAAAATGACGAATGACGTAGCTTGCTTCTCGCGCAAGCGAGTATGACAAATGACGAATGATAAATGACAAATGACAAATAAAACGATTCAACAATTCTCTAAATGGTCTTATTATCTTGCCTTACTCCCGGTAACCATGGTAATCGGTTTATGGCAGGGGTGGGCATGGTGGAGTTGGGTACAGTCTCCCCCTGTCGATCAATCCTTAGACGCATCAACCAATACCTTACAAATCCAGATTCCCACCGGAACAGCCGCCCAACAAATCGGTTTTGATTTAGAAGAAGCGGGTTTAATTCGTTCAGCTAATGCGTGGAGACTCTGGGGTTATTGGTTAAAACTGCAAGATCCAGAGGGTGGATTTAAAGCTGGAACCTATAAACTATCCCCCAGTCAACCCTTACCCGACGTTGCCCAAAAAATTTGGACGGGTGAAGTGATGCAACTCTCGTTCACGATTCCCGAAGGATGGTCCCTCCAGCAAATGGCAACCTATTTTGAATCCCTGGGATATTTTAAAGCCCAAGACTTTCTGGCGGCGGCGAGTCAGATTCCTGACGATCAGTTTCCCTGGTTACCCAGTAACTTACCGCACCTAGAGGGCTACTTATATCCTGACACCTATCAACTACCGAGCGATCGCGTCACGCCCCAACAAATTATTAACCAAATGCTCAAACAATTTGAGCAGGTGGCTTTACCGGTGTATCAACAGGGACAACAGCAAACCCAACTCAGTTTACATGAGTGGGTAACGTTAGCCAGTATCGTAGAAAAAGAGGCAGTGGTGGCAGAGGAACGCCCCCTGATTGCGGGGGTATTTACCGCCCGTCTCCGCCGAGGAATGAAACTGGAATCTGATCCTACGGTTGAATATGGATTAGGCTTTCGCCAAACGGCAGATCAGCCCCTAACTTATGCCCAAGTGGGAACACCCTCTCCTTATAATACCTATCTCAATCCCGGATTACCGCCTACCCCCATTGGCAGTCCCCGAGTAGACAGTTTAAAAGCCACACTTAATCCTGAACAAACAGACTATCTCTTTTTTGTTGCCCGCTATGATGGCACTCATTTATTTAGTAAAACATTAGAAGCCCATGAAGCGGCAAGAGACGCCATTCGCAACCAACGGGAAGCACAGCAAATTCAACAACCTTAAGAATAGAGCTTACTGGGTAAATTTTTGAACCCGTTTTAACGGGTTTGAGCTTTAAGCCAGAACTTTAGTTCTAGGCTGCGATCGCGAAGACTGCTACGCTAGATGAAGCAGGAGCGCTGCTACAACCATTCGGTGGGAATAAAGTTATTGGCTGAGGACAAATCACGGCTTATGTCTTGGGTATCAAACTTAGAAAAGATGGCTTGGGTATCAAACTTGGAACCTGACTTAGTTCTGGAGGCTCCAATTGTGGGGTTAACCCGAGATATCCTGCAACACTATCAACTTAAAGGATTAGTGCTGGATGTAGACGAAACCTTGGTTCCTCTGAAAGCCTCCCAAGCCTCAGACGAACTTAGGGCGTGGGTTGAAGATATTCGATCAGTAGCGTCTCTGTGGCTAGTGAGTAATAATCTGAGTGAGACGCGCATTGGTGGGATTGCTAACTCCCTGAATCTGCCTTATCTCCACGGTGCGGTTAAACCATCCCGACGCAAATTAAAACAAGCCGCCGCCGCCATGAATTTGCCCGTAGAACAAATCGCGATGGTAGGCGATCGCTTGTTTACAGATGTCTTAGCTGGAAACCGACTCGGTATGTTTACCATTCTCGTCGAACCAATGATAGATCCCACTCAGACTGCCTATTCTTCTCCCATTCGCGATTTTGAAGTCTGGATCACTCAAATTCTTGGCGTATCACTGCCCAGCAAGCAACATAAGTTTACAAAAGATGATAAATCAAGACAAACTGAAATATAAAGAAAAGATTATGAAAAAGCAGGCAATCAGAAAATCATGAGATTATGATAATAGTTCAAATGGGGTCAGCCGCTATAAAGACCCTAACCATAATAAAACACCTGTTATAATTCCATCGCGAGCGCTATATCCCTTAGTTGAGGACGTAGCGCTCTATTGTGTTGAGAGGGGGAGCACCATTGTAGAGACGCGCCATGGCGCGTCTCTACATACATAAATGATGTGTCCTAACAGCCATGGCGGTTGCTATAGCTTGCTTCTCGCTAAAGCGAGTATGACGAATGACGAATGACGAATGACGAATGACTAAAACAATTGTTGTCAAAGTGGGTACATCGAGTTTAACTCATCCAGAAACGGGTCAGTTAGCGCTGTCAACGATTGCGATGCTAGTGGAAACGCTGACTCGGTTGCGTTCTTCTGGCTATGGTGTAGTCTTAGTCACCTCTGGCGCCGTGGGAGTTGGGTGTGGACGATTGGGATTAAAGACTCGTCCTCAAACCCTCGCCCTCAAGCAAGCTGTGGCGGCTGTAGGTCAGGGACGGTTAATGCGAGTCTATGATGATTTATTTTCCAGTCTCGATCAAGCGATCGCGCAAATTTTGTTAAGCCGCCAAGACTTGGTACAGCGCAGTTGCTATGTTAATGCTTACGCGACATTTCGAGAACTGTTGCAGCTTGGTGTCATTCCCGTAGTGAATGAAAATGATACCGTCGCTGTCGAGGAACTTAAGTTTGGCGATAACGATACCCTTTCTGCAATGGTGGCGAGTTTAATCGAAGCCGATTGGTTATTCTTATTAACCGATGTTGATCGACTCTATTCGGCTGATCCGCGTCAAGTTCCTGATGCTGAACCGATTACCCTGGTTAACCGGATGGAAGAGTTAGCCGAACTTCAGATACAAACTGGGAACGCAGGTTCTCAGTGGGGAACAGGGGGAATGGTAACCAAAATTACCGCCGCTAGAATTGCCACGAGTGCGGGAGTGAGAACCGTGATTACTCAAGGACGACACCCCGAAGCGATCGAAAAAATCTTACAGGGAGAACCATTAGGAACGCAATTTGCCCCCCAACCGCGAACCGAAAACGCCCGTAAGCGTTGGATTGCTCACAGTTTAGTTCCGGCGGGTAAACTGTATTTAGATCAGGGTGCAGTGAAGGCAATTTGTCAAGGGGGTAAGTCTTTATTAGCCGCTGGAATTACTGCAATTGATGGCAATTTTCACGCCTCAGATGCAGTACAACTCTGTGATAGTCATGGCGTAGAAATGGCTAGAGGATTGGTCAACTACAGCAGTTTGGAATTACAGAAAATTCGGGGACATAAATCAGCCGACATTCCCAAAATTTTGGGCTATGGTGGGGCGGAAACAGTTGTGCATCGAGATAACCTGGTTTTGAGTAATGTCTGAGATCACCGATTATAAAATGAGTTCGATGCTCACCCCACTAATCACCCTTTTATACCTTTTATACCTGTTGAATTGGGACAAATTAGCTATGAACCGACTATTTAATACTCAATTAATAGTTGCCTTAGCTGGAGCATCACTCTCTTTTCTGGCTGGAGTGGAGCCAGGGATTGCCCAGCCTGACCAATATTGCGATGATCCGGGTTCAATTCCAGCAGCACAGACAACCAGAAACTTAGAACTCGATAGGTTTGGCATAGAACTCACCATCCCCTCAAATTTCAGAGCCATACGCCTAAACAACGGCAACGTCATTTCTAAAAGCTGTGATTGTTCAGGAATGAGTGAAAGCCTAGTGTCATTACTTGAGCGCTCAAGTTTACTCCAACCAAGCCAAGCCTCAACTCCATAGCGCGATCGCGAACTAGATAGTCCCTGTTCTCTAATCTCAACCGTTAACTTTAATTGTGTCCCTAGACGTGTGAAATGTGGGATAAAATTATATTGATTGCCTAATTGGGTCGTTAATAAACAAACTGCCCCAACCCGGAGAAATGTGAAAATGTCTGCAAGAGAACAACTCATTCAGGAAATTGCTCAAGCTCCAGATTTTTTAGTTGAGGAAGTTTTAGATTTTTTGTTGTTTACTAAATCTCGTAAAAGTCAGCCCATATTTCCTGACAAGCAAAAACAACTCCGTCCATTTGCCCTTTGTGCAGGAGAGTTTACAGTCCCCCCAGAATTTAACGATCCATTGCCTGATGAGATTATTCGTGATTTTGAAGGCTAATTGTTCAACAAATGAAATTATTGTTAGATACTCACATTTTCCTCTGGTTCATCAGCGGTAGTCATCAGCTATCAGCAACCTTTCGTGATACCATTCAAAATCCTGACAATGATGTTTATCTGAGTGTTGTCTCGTTATGGGAGTGTATCATCAAGTATCAACTCGGCAAACTCTTACTCCCAGAGTCTCCTGAAATTTATTTGCCCAAGCAACGCGAACGACACCAGATTGATAGCCTTGCTGTTGATGAGGCAAGTGTGGTTCAGTTAATCAACTTACCCTCACTACACCGCGATCCATTTGACCGATTACTGATCTGTCAAGCTTTACAGCACAACTTGACAATCGTGACGGCTGATGCAGCAGTTATGGCTTATCAAATGGCTCAGTTTTTACGATAGCTGATCAAAAGAGCGATCGCGCAATGGTTGAGCAATTGCTTTCATACAGTGCAACTCGATCCAGGTGAATCTGAAGCGATCGCTTTAGCACTGGAAATCAATGCTGACTTGTTACTCATTGATGAGCGTCGTGGTAGAACAGAAGCGAACCGTCTGGGCATCCGGATTACTGGCTTGCTGGGAGTATTGGTGGAAGCCAAAAAGCGAGCGTTCATTCCTGCTGTTCGACCTTTACGAGGAAGTGCAATCTGCTTGACAATAGCTTTCATCTAAGCTTGCTCGGCTGCAATACTGTCCCAGATTGCTTGCACAAGACGAATTCTATCTTCAATGCTGAGGGCTGCTATTTCATTCAACGTAGCTGTGATGTCCATGCTGAGCAACTTAAATGGAAGAGTCGGCGGTATACCTCAAATATAGCGGACAGGGTTTTGCCCATGATGCGATAGCGCAAGCGCTGCTGCAAAGCAGATCGCTCTTTGGGTACTGGTAAAGGCGATCGTTGTTTTACCCGATCATCTCTACTGTATGCGGATGGTGGTGTTGCTAGTGAATAATGAGATGTTGGGTTTCCTTAGTCAACCCAACCTATAGCTGTCGCGGTTATTAGCTCTGTTCGGATTCGCCTTTGTCAGTTTCAGCAGTGTTTGCTTCTTTATGTTGGGCTATGAATGTTTCGGCATCTGTTTCGATGCCAACTAGTCGCATAACTCCTTCCAGCCGACCATACATACGCTGTCGCGTTTCTTTCAACTTCCATATATCTGTCTTATTGAGTTTCTTAACGTAGATGACTCCTAAACACACTGCTGCTGTTGTCCAAATTACTTCCTTAGGGTCTTCCCTCATGTACTCTTTATTATCCAATTTGCGCTTATCAAATTCCACCTTGTCTTTACCAAAGCAGAAAGCCTTCGTAACGCTATCCAACTTGTTAGACTGAGCAATGTATTCCTTTAGGCTCATCCCAACATTGGAAACGTCGTGAACAAACTCATTTCTGATTTGCGAGAGAGTGACAATGAAGCTCATATAATCAGGCTCAAGCAGTGATAATGCTTTTACAAAAGCCATTTTGCCAGTGGTATAGTTGCTCAGTGCAAGCCTTGAAATGAGGTTATGAAGCTCCTTTTGACCCAGAGCCGCTACAATTAGACCAGTGACAGCCGCCTCCATCAATGCATGGAGCTTAATAATGAATGACCAATCATCTTCATCCAAAAGTTCTGCGTAGAAGCCCTCTGGTAAACCAAGTTCCTTGACAAGTTCTTCGACAGCTTCAAAAGGCTCTGTTGGTCTATTGTTGTAGATGTCATTATTAGTCATAATCTTGCCTCTTTTGGTTGCAGTAGCAACTTTAATGCGCGGCACCCGGAGAACCGAGCGCAGCGACAGAACTATTTATTCAACCGCTACTTAGCAGTCTAATGTACAAAAAAACCGAATTCACACCGCCCTATTGCGGTCTATGAGTGTCCTTACTGTAATAAAGTACAGTAGCTCAAAGTCCCCCTTTTTAAGGGGGATTTAGGGGGATCGACAATGTACCGCATAGCAGAGCAAACTGCTGTATCTCTGAAGAAACCCTTCACGCCTGCCAAATGGAAGACCCAAGTAAGGTGTTTTGAGTCTTAATTAACCCATCAGAACTAATGACATGAACCACTAGTAGAGTTAGCTAGAAAGAGTCGAGGAAAGCTTCCCAGTTAGCCTGTTTTTCTGCTAGTTCTGTATACTTTTCATCCGCATCATCAGCCTGTGACTCAGACCAGACTTGGTATTCAGCTGCCAAATCCTTATCGGTTTTAGACTCATGAAATCTACGGTATTCTTCATATTCTTCATAGTGTTCCTGCATACGTTTCCAGGCTTTTCTACTAGCCTCTCCCAATAGTCGCCTTAACCGTTGATCTATAGGAAAACCTCTCTGTTTGATTAAGTCTTCAAATATTCCCGAGTGAAATATATCGGCGTAGGGGGGATGGGGATCGTTTTTTATGAAATCAATAACAGATCTTTCCCAGAAGCTTTCTACCAATGGATCTAACACTTCAAGAGAATAACTCAGCGTTAGCATATCCAGCGCCTTCGCGTTCGTCATTGAAAAGTGAATAATTTGGTTTCTTAGTCTACCGAATTCACGGTACTGCTTAAGCCGCTCAATCTTAATTCCTGTAGTTGCCCATAGCTGATTGGGCAATTCCTCATAGGATAGGGTGCGCCCGCCTTCTAGTAAATCAATCAGTGTGAGAGCATCCTTACTGGGGTTCGACTGGGGCAGTTTGTAAAAGATCAACAGTGGGTGTTCTTGAGCTATTCGAGCTTTTAACAGAATCTCTGCCGCATGAGCCGCATGTACCACACACATGAGCGTCTCACCTTGCAAAGCTTCCATAAAGGCATCACGAAAAAGGAGCATCCCCGTTCGTCTCATGTTTCGGGGGACATCCTTAATAGAAGCTTGATCCATATTCCTGTGACGGGTGAAAGACGACTGTTGTCAGATCAAGTTTAGCCTCTGGGATTCATCATTGCCCAGAGCGATCGCACAACAGTTAGACTGTTTCACTACTACTTGCTTGAGGCATCGCTTCAATAAGTGCCCGAAGCACCTTATTTACTGACTCCGGTGTTGAGAAAACCTCGGCAACATCCTCATCCAAAACAACGACGGTTAGCTTTGGCTTTCCACTTCGATTGGCAAAGCGATTGGGCTTTGCCTTTTTATAATCAAACTAGTACGGGCAAAAGCTCATCTTCAGAGTTTGAGGGTTGATCAAAAGGCGTTTTGTTCATAATCTTTAAGTTCCCTGCGAGTGGCGAGACGGACACTAATTCCTATAACTACTTCAACTCGCCTATGTAATCGGCTCAGACAGCAAACCAGACATTTCTAACACACGATCTGACCAAATTTTAGCTTGTTCGGCAACGTTCATCCGTTGTCCATCATCTGCCCAAATATTTGACCAGCCGAATTGCCAACGAGCCAGTTGTACTTGTAACTCAACTAAATCCGCAGCCTTTTCTATTCCAGCATCCATTGCTGTCCACTCGATGAAGAACTTGCTTTCTCTCATCAGATATTCGACAGTGTTACTACTAGCTCCACGCTGAACAAGAGATTTGATTCGAGCTAAGTTAGCAGCTAACCCACCTAAACGAGCTGACAAATCATCTTTTAGATACCGTTCGCGTAAAGCATTCCAGTCTTTCATACCCCTCCTAATAAGTTTTGAACAATTTGGGCAACCTGTTCCCGAATTTCAGGATTGAGAATTTCCATTGAACGATTATTTTGCCTCGGACGGATGTTGATCAGGGATTCGTATGTCACAGTTTGGGTATCTGGATACCAATCGGCTCCCCAGATATCTGCCTGCTGACTGCCATCTTCAAGCAATGCTGTTTCGCAATCTGCATGGAACTCTCCACCACCAGCGAGAATAGCACGCCGAATATCTACTGCCAACTTAATGTAAACACTCAGGGTTTCAAGCATTTCATCGATTTGCGCTTTCGTGGCACGAGTACGGATGATGTGAATCATGCAAAATCCTTCTGAGTAAGCAGATCCATAGTTTATCAGGGAATTAGTAAAGTACAATTTTCGTTACATCCTGCATCTGCCACCCTGTTTACCCATGCTTTGTGACTACCTAGTACAAATCCTTACCGCCCGCGTCTACGATGTTGCCCAAGAAACCCCGCTAGAATACGCCCCGAATCTATCCGCCCGCCTGAATAACCAACTCCTACTCAAACGGGAGGATATGCAATCCGTCTTTTCCTTCAAACTGCGCGGGGCGTATAACAAAATGGTACAACTCCCCCCTGATATGCTGGCACAAGGCGTCATTGCAGCATCAGCGGGAAATCATGCCCAAGGCGTCGCCCTGGCTGCGCGTCAGCTAGGCACCCAAGCGATTATTGTGATGCCCGTCACCACGCCCCAAGTTAAAGTCAATGCGGTTAAAGCCCGTGGGGGAGAGGTGGTTTTGCAGGGAGAAACCTACGATGAAGCCTACGCCTTTGCCCGGAAACTGGAAGCCGAAAAAGGGTTAACCTTTATTCATCCCTTTGATGATCCGGATGTGATTGCCGGACAAGGTACGATTGGCATGGAAATTCTCCGCCAATATCAGCAACCTATCCATGCTATTTTTGTCGCCATTGGTGGCGGTGGATTAATTTCTGGGATTGGGGCGTATGTGAAACGGTTGTATCCCCAAATTAAGATAATTGGCGTTGAACCTGTAGATGCGGATGCCATGTATCAATCTCTGAAAGCTGGGAAACGGGTGCGATTGCCTCAAGTGGGCTTATTTGCTGATGGGGTAGCGGTGCGAGAAGTGGGGGAAGAAACCTTTCGCCTGTGCTCCGAATATGTGGATGAGATTATTCTGGTGGATACCGATGCCACCTGCGCTGCAATTAAAGATGTTTTCGAGGATACACGCTCTATTTTAGAACCTGCTGGAGCATTAGCGATCGCAGCCGCTAAAACTTATGTTGAACGCGAGCAAATTCAGGGACAAACCTTAGTTGCCGTTGCTTGCGGTGCTAATATGAACTTTGACCGTCTTCGCTTTGTGGCAGAACGGGCAGAATTTGGTGAACGTCGCGAAGCTATTTTTGCTGTAACAATTCCCGAAAAACCGGGTAGTCTGCGTCAGTTTTGTGAATGCTTAGGTAAACGGAATCTAACTGAGTTTAATTATCGCATTTCTGCGGAAAACGAGGCACATATTTTTGTCGGTGTCCAAATTGCCAACCGCAGCGACGCCGCTAAGATGATAGAAGCGTTTGAATGGTGTGGATTCAAAACCGTAGATTTAACCGATGATGAACTGACGAAAATGCACCTGCGGCACATGGTAGGTGGACATTCTCCCTTAGCGGATAATGAATTACTTTACCGCTTCGAGTTTCCTGAACGTCCGGGTGCTTTAATGAAGTTTGTAGGTTCTATGAGTCCTAATTGGAATATTAGCCTATTTCACTATCGTAATAATGGGGCTGATTATGGGCGCATTGTCGTGGGAATGCAGGTTCCGCCGCACGAGATGGAGGAATGGCAAGGGTTTCTGGATACCTTGGGTTATCGCTATTGGGATGAAAACCAGAATCCGGCGTATAAGCTGTTTTTGGGATAGTTATAGCGCTACGCGCCAGGGAATAGGCAATAGGCTTTCTTGCAATAGTGAAGACAAAAGCTTACCTTACAAGGAATTGAGCGATTTGAATTTTTCTTCATTTGTCCTAACCTTAGTGCGTAGTGCTATATGACTAGAGATGTGGGGTTGAGCGAAGTCGAAACCCAACCTACAGGGATAGGTGATTATACTGATTACCATAAATAATTAATTGGGCATCACATCGTCGAGTTTGAGTTGTAAGTTGGGCAGGAGGTAAGATGTAATTGTATCTCCCAAGCGATATTTTTGCTGCTGATACGCCCCCCTCATGAGTTGGCATACTGTAAAAGTGGGTTGTTTAGGGTTGCCAATGAATTGCCAACCGCCTAAGCCGCGAAAGTCTACAATCCAGAATTCGGGAATGCCTAGAACCGCATACTCTTCGACTTTTCTGGCATAGTCATCTTGCCAGTTGGTGCTAACAACTTCGGCAACAAGTTTGATGGTTTTGCCATTACAAATAATTGGCTCTTTTTGCCAAAGCGGTTCGTTGCTGAGTTCGGCTTTGTCTAAAACAATGACATCAGGGCGTAGTGCTGTCGCTTCAGCCGCGAGTGGTTTAATTAAACAACTTTTGGGAATTAGCCAGTTTAACTGATTACCAATAATTTCGGCATAGATTCTACCCGCAATAGTCCCAGCAACTTCTTCATGAGGACCTGTTGGTTCCATGTCTCGTAGTTCTCCATCAATAAGTTCGTACCTGGGATTATCTCCGTATTCTGCTATAAATTGATCGAATGTTATAAGTTTAGAGGGGGTGTAAGTCATGGCGTTTTTCGGGAAAGGCAATTTTATTGTTTATTCTAGCTTGTAGAACTGGAAGCCTCATCTCTATGATTGTCTCATATCTAAATTCACCTTTTTTATTCACATCTTGCACCAGTAGCAACAATTAGCCAGGGATTCAAATCCCTGGCTCAAAGCTTGCATTCAGCTAAAGCTGACTGGATAAGAGTTTTAGTCCATTTTAATGGACTTTAGCTTTTAGCCCGGAGTTTGAACTCCGGGTTCCGGGCGGATGTCTAGATACTCTGAATCATCGCTTCTCTAAAATTGCTCGCATATTTGGAATAGCAGCTGCAACCATTTCCGGTTTCACCGATGTCTGTTGCCAACTTTCTCGCTGTTCAAGTTGCTGTGACCATGTTTTTAGGGATGGGTAATTGTCTAGAGATAAAGCAAATTGAGGCAAGGAGGGAACCAGTGTTCCAGCTACAATATCCGCTAGAGTAATTTGATTGTTCACAAAGTAAGACTGTCCAGCTAAAAGATTTTCATAAAATTTGATAATCGTCGTTATGCGTTGCCGAGCATTGTCAATTTTATCAGGGTTAACTTCTAGTCCAACTAATTGTTTCGTTAACGGAATCATCAGCGGTTGAAGTTCATTAATGGCTATCATTTCTACCATGCGAACCGTTGCGATCGCGTCAATTTCATTAGGCATCAATGATGGCGTTGGATACTTCGCCTCTAAATAGTCCAAAATGGCTAACGACTCAACGATCCGAAATCCGTTATCGATGACGACAGGAATTCGCTGAAGCGGGTTAATGGCGGTGAAGTCGTCACTCAGGTGATCTCCATCTAGATTCACCAAAATTGGCTCAAAGGGAATTTGTTTTTCCAGTAATGTCACCCAAACTCGGCGAGCATTAACAGAGATTGGATTGTAGTAGAACTTTAGCATTAGATTATCAGTAATTATTGGGGTTTTCAACAATCATACCCTCACTGGCTGCGGCTATATTCAACTCGTTATCAGCAGATACAAATATCACACTAGGCAAACTGTTAGCCATGCAAAGGACATTTATCGCACAACCTGCTGCTAGTTGAACGGCGTCGTAGCCTCTTAATCCGTAGGCTTCAGCTAATTCCATTGCTGAGTTGATGATGCTCTGTTGAATTTCGACGACTTGATATTCGGATTGTAGATCACTCTTGAATTGATGACATACTGCTGTCGCATCCGTAGCACTTATACTTCCGCCACGCGATCTTCGGGTAATTGCAGCAATAATTTCCACAGATGTGATAGAAGCAATCACTACATCATTATTCAGTTGTGGGTAAAATAAATTCAAAACCCATACTGAACCTATCTCATAAATGTAGCGTTTAACCAATGCACTGCTATCTATAAAATAAGCTGCCATTTAGCGGCGTTCCTCAATGATTGTCTCAGAAATAGGCTTATCCTGCACCTGAATCAGACGCCGTTCAATTTGCTGATGATTAGAAGCGTCTTTGACTTGTTTAACTAAACCAGAGGTTAACAGCGCTTGGTGAAATTTTGTGCGTTGCTCAGCTACTTCTTTGTCAGTAAGATGTTTTTGGATAGCCAGATTAAGTTGCTGTAGTTCCTCTGACTCAAGCATCTCTAACTGATTAAGGATTTGATTCAGGATTGTTTGTGGCATAGCCTTCTACTTTTTACTCATCGAGTTTGTCTCCTATTTTACGACGGATATTAAAAAAGCATGGGGATTTAATTGGGATAGGGCTGGGCGCGATCGCATTTATGCTGGTGAATGTTTTGCATCAAGCGTTTCAATCGCTGGATTAAAACACTTTTTAACCAGCAAGTTTAAACGATATCCGCTAAGCTTGCCTTTCCTGTTATCGGCTTCTTTGAGCAACAAATCCCGAACCGATTTAAGCCAATCTAATTCTTCTATCAGTTCCTCATTAGTCCCATCAAATTTATATCGTCCGGTTAGCGCACTATAAATTATTCGTTGGTGTTCAAAGTTCATAGACACAATTTTTTTCACAAAAACCGCTGGTTCTATGTATTTTAATATAGGAATTTCACAGTATATCCCCGATACATATTGATTCTTCAAACTCCTTGGGCAAATCATTTCATAGAACTTCCATATATCGCTTTGCATGGTATCCAGTAAATCTTGAGCATCATTAGGCAGACTCTTAAGCATTTTCAAGTCGTAAGCTTCTTTAATGTAGGATACAAATTCTTGAAACTCTGGAAGTTCTCTTCCAGAAAATGCTAGTCCAAGGTAGCCGCTAAATGGATCATCTAAAGCCCAAGCAATATCTTGACGAAGCTTTTCAGGTTGAGCCTCTTGTACAAACTGATCAATATAACGTTTTGAATTCTCTAGAATTTTTGCCTTAGTTCTACTATATAAACCAATGTCAGATAAGTTTAATAAAATTCCGGTTATATGCTTGATTTCCCCAATATCACTAAATTGTCTGTCACAATATTCTGATTTAACCTTTTTGAGTAAATAAGAAAAATCATCATCAGTTAAATAGTGAAAATGCCACAATCTAATCCAATTAGGTGTATTTTCATCCTGAAAATATTTACTACTTGGCAGTGATTGCTTTAGTTCCTCCGCATCTATAATGCCTTTATCAAAAAAGGTTTGCCACCATGTTTTACTGGGGAATGGCTCATGTAAATTTAGGTTGGGATACCTTCCCAACATTTTTTGAAGTGAAGTTTGCGGTTCAATATTCTCTTCCGGGACTGAATTAGTATCTTGACGCCGCATTCGATCCATTCCCTGATTTCTCAGTACAGATCCATATTCTTTTTCTAATTTATTAATTTCTTTTGGCTCCATCCTTCCACTTTTAATTTCAATGGAAAAAACTGAAAGTATTGTCAAAATATCTTGAAGAATCTCTGGTTTATTTTTTGCCTTATCTGGTAGTTCTGCAAAAATCCGATCAAAGTCTAAAAAAACTTGCTTAAGAATTCTTAGATTCTCAGATTCTGCTTCTTCGTATAACTTTTGTAGTAATTGAGTATTGTCAGATAAGAACTGTCTGACATCTGAATTGTTCGCTACAGTAATAAAATTTTCTAAGGCTCCCTCAAAATCAAGAGATACACCAAAAGTTTTGCCGATTAACTTTTCCTTGATATTTTTATAGCTACTCTCTTTGACTAATTCATCCTCGTTAGCAATGATAACTATTTTTAGGTCTTGATGTTCTACAAAGTAGTTAATGTATCCTAATATACTGCCCAGCTCTATTTGGCAACGTTCTAAATCATCGAAAATTAAAATACTTTTATCAGTATCTTTAAGATAATCAGGAAGATTAATTTCTGGAACTTGAGGATTCAATGTCCCTTCATCTTTGCCATCACTGTCTAAATCAATTTTTATTGTGCCTTTTATTAATCCCTTTACAATCTTTCCTGTTATTGCCATTCCCTTGGACGAGAGTACAGGATGTAATTGCTGAAAGAAAGCATCTTCTATCTCAGAAAAGGTAGTCATTCCGTAAAGACTAACATACAAGCATTTCTGCTTATCTGCTTTTAGCTTGTCGTAGTATTTTTTGATAAACCATGTTTTTCCTGACCCCCATTGCCCTTTGAGTAAAACAGCAAACCCAGGTGCGTGGGATAAACTACAATAATAATCTAAGTACGCTTCGATATGGCTATTAGGATTGTTTTCCTGAGTCATGGTTCTTATTCCTCAAATCAAATCGTGTTTCCTGTTTAAGTCTCGCGTGTTTGCTGGAAGCGATCCAAAATCTCTGCGATAAAGGGTTCGCCATCAATGGGTGGAGTCTGTTCGGAGACAGCAATAGCAGCATCTATTTTTGACCGTACAGATTTGAGCCACTCGTTGTCAGCACGCTCATATTCATCTAACAACTGCAAGGCGATTTCGAGGACTTCTTCAGCCGAGCGATATTTGCCTGTTCGCAATTTGGTTTGAATAAATTGCTCTTGGGTCTTTGTTAGACTAATACTCATCGTAGTCAGCCAGAAAGTTTGCTCTAATTCTAGCAATCTCACTTGCTTTTTGGTTGGGCGCGATCGCACAAGCATGAAGGAATGGCAATCCCTTCTGTATACTGTAGGTTATCGCCATATAAGATGTTGGGTTTCGGCGCGTCAACCCAATCTACAAGCATTACACCGTGGGACTTTAGCTTAATTCATAAGACTTGATTATCACCCGAAGTACGGGAGAACCGTTTCCAGCTTCATACAAGGTGGGCTAATCCTTGGTAATCCCCAGAATGATGGTGCGTTGAGGTAATCATTGATACCGAAAACGATTTGACTGAAATGGCTAGAAAAAGGGTGCTATCAGTTTTTTCGTAGTGAGAAGCTAGATCTGCTGCACCAGATGAAGATGAACGCGATCGCACGTTTATTATTGTAGGTTGGGTTGAGGTTGCTTAAACCAACACATCTAGTTATAGTGTTAGAGCTACGTCTGATTGACTACTGAATACATATTTATAGTATTATGTCAACTCCGTTTTCCACTGACTGATACTATAGGATATCGCTATGGGGATCAAAAGCAACATCTGGCATAAACGCTATTTTGGTGCTAATGGGATGAGCCGCGAAGCGATCGCGTAGTTATTGACTGACAAACAACTGATCCGCTAATTTTAGATTTATTTGAACAACTAAGGTCATAAAAGGTTACAATCAAGCTTGTGTAATTCAAGCCTATATTTACCCGCTTTACCTGGCATATTGTGTGTGGCAGGTAGTTGATTAAATGTAGGTTTTTCAATTAAATTAGAAGTTTCGTGCAATCAAACACAGTTCTCAAGCCGACAACAATTACAGCCCCATCCATTCGGAAAGAAGAGTTACCCTTTACTCTTCAAGACTTGAAAACGGCAATTCCTGCCTATTGTTTTGAACCTTCTGTTTGGAAGTCTCTCAGTTATTTCTTTCTAGACATTGGCATAATCGCTGGATTTTATGCCATCGCCTATAAACTGGATTCCTGGTTATTTTTCCCCATCTTTTGGGTACTGCAAGGAACTATGTTTTGGGCGTTGTTTGTGGTGGGTCATGACTGCGGTCATGGCTCTTTCTCTAAGATTAAATGGCTGAATAACCTGATTGGACATCTGTCTCACACTCCCATCCTGGTTCCCTTCCACGGGTGGCGCATCAGTCACAGAACTCATCATGCCAATACGGGTAGCCTGGAAACCGATGAAAGTTGGTATCCGGTATCTCAGACTAAGTATAAGCAGATGCGGTGGTATGAAAAGCTATTTCGCTATAATTTACCATTGCTAGCTTATCCCCTCTATCTATTTAAGCGATCGCCTAATCGCGAGGGTTCCCATTTTCTGCCCAATAGTCCATTATTTCGTCCCTCGGAAAAATGGGATATTGTCACCAGTTCCGTTCTCTGGGTGTTAATGGTTGCCTTTTTAGGGGGACTGACGTTTCAGTTCGGTTGGCTATTTCTGGTGAAGTATTACCTGGTTCCTTATGTTGTATTTGTCATGTGGCTAGATTTGGTCACATTCCTGCATCATACTGAACCAGATATTCCCTGGTATCGGGGAGATGATTGGTATTTCCTGAAAGGGGCATTATCAACGATTGATCGGGATTATGGCTTTATTAATCCCATTCATCATGATATCGGGACTCATGTGGCGCATCATATTTTCTTGAATATGCCCCACTATCACTTGAAGACAGCAACTGAGGCACTTAAACCCGTGTTAGGCGAGTATTATCGCTGTTCCAATGAGCCGATTTGGAAGAGTTTTATGCGTTCTTACTGGGCTTGTCATTTCGTGAAGGATCAAGGATCTCCCGTTTACTATGAATCTCCCAGACATCCGCGATCAAACTAAAGTATAGAACGCGGATTTACTACATTAGAACTGTAGAGACATTCCCAGGAATGTCTCTATGGCTATTATGCTTATTTTCCGGAGTCATGTTTGAGTCTCGCGTGCTTGCTGGAAGCGATCCAAAATCTCTGCGATAAAGGGTTCGCCATCAATGGGTGGAGTCTGTTCGGAGACAGCAATAGCAGCATCGATTTTTGCCCGTACAGAGTTGCTCCACTCGCTGTCAGCACGCTCATATTCATCCAACAACTGCAAGGCAATTTCGAGAACTTCTTCAGCCGAGCGATATTTGCCTGTTCGCAATTTGGTTTGAATAAATTGCTCTTGGGTCTTTGTTAGAGTAATACTCATCATACTCAGTCAGAAAGTTTGCTCTAATTCTAGCAATCTCACTCGCCAGATGTCATAGCAAGTTAGCTATCTAGCGACATTCCTACATGATTGTATGCAACGTCTTTACAATGTCGTATTCATTGGATATCTCTGTTTATGAATCTTCCTTTAACCGTTCCAAGAATACCTGATAATTCTGAGACTGAGAACCAAATACGTAATCCGGTGATGTAATCGTCATATCACTTCCCCCCGCTTTTCTCAGATGATTAACCGCCGCTAATAACATATTTTGCTCAACCACAATCGTTACGGCATACCAATCTTTGTCTTCCTTAGAATAAACTTTGGCAATTGTCGGTCCTCTCAAACCAGTTAAACCGCTCAATTCGCTATGATTGACCAAATAGTTGCCAACTTCATCGGCTGATTTGCCGCGAACATTTGCTGTGATTGAGACATATTTTTTGGCATTCAGATTTGCCTCAATTAATTCCAAGATCGTTTTAGTTGTATCCAGTTTCGTGGGATCGTCTTGGAGGAGGCGTTTATTGCCAATTAGACAGGCTTGGGACTTCAAAAGTGTCCCACCAGTAATCCGCTTCAAGCGGTTTTCTCGGAGGGTGGTTCCCGTACTGGTGACATCAGCAATCATGTCGGCATAACCCATACTGGGTGCGGCTTCCATGGCGCCTTGGACGGAAACGAGGGAAAAGTTTACAATTAGCTTTTCGTATAACCAATCTCTGGTTAGATTGGGATATTTTGTAGCAATTCTGAGGTTTTTTCCTTTTTCTTTAAATAGAAGGGTAAGTTCGGCTAAATCTTCAATCGAGGAGACATCTACCCAACTTTCGGGAACAGCTAATACCAGTTCGCATTTACCGTAACCCAAACGGTCATGAATAACCACGACATTATCATGACCCACGCCTTCTTCACAGACGACATCATAGCCTGTAATTCCTAGGTCAACGCTACCTTCTTCAACTTTGGTGAAAATATCAGCCGCCCGTTGGAAAAGTACATTAATTTGAGGGAGTGAGGGAATCGAGCCGAAATATTGGCGATCGCTGGGTCTAAAGACGCTCATCCCACAGGCTGACAGGAGGCTGCTTGTCGAGCGTTCCAGCGCTCCTTTACTGGGGAGAGCGAGGCGAACGGGTGATTGGTGATTTGTCATTGGTGATTTGTCATTGGTCATTTGTTATTTGTCATTTGTCATTGGTCATTCGTTTTAATCCATCGTGAATATGCTTGGCGGCGTCGCTTACGGTTAGCTGCTGCTGTTCTCCGGAATCCATCTGCTTGAGTACAACATTTGACGCTTGTCGTTCCTCTGAACCCACGAGAATGGTGTAGGGAATGCCTTGTTTGTTGGCGTATTGAAAGTTACTGGAAACACTTTTGCCTCTAAGATCCATGGCTACTGCCAATCCAATCTGTCGTAACTGTTGGGCAACGCCAATGGCATAACCTGCATCATCTTGACTGACAGGAACAACTAAAGCATCCATCTGTCGCTGTACTTGCCAAACTTTGCCCTCGGCTTCTAGGGCTAATCTTAGCCGTTCCATCCCGTAGGAAAAGCCGGTAGCTGGGGTATCTTGGCGTCCGCCAAAGGTTCCCACTAAATCATCATATCGACCACCGCCGCAGATTTGTCGCTCCTGTTTGCCTGCGCCATGATAAATTTCAAAAATCATGCCTGTATAGTATTGCAATCCTCGGCTAAGTCCTAAATCCAGGCTAATTTGACTAGAATCTAGATTGTAGAATTCTAATGTCTTAATAATCTCACGCAGTTGTTCAAGTCCAGCATCATCAATGCCATGGGAACAGAGGAGTGTTTGGGCTTCTTTTAAGACTTCCGTGGGTTCTCCTACCAGTTGTCCCAGTTGACTCATAAACTCTAGCGCTTTACTGACTCTCTCAGTTTGATCTTGGCGTTTTATTTTGGTCAGCAGGCGATCAACAATTTCCTGGGCGTCGCGATTACCCGCCAATTCAATGTTCATGCTGTCTAGGAGATCCAGAATCGTAGTTTGGGCGTCGGATTCTGCCATTCCTTGAAAGAGTTGACTCAACCGTTGGCTGTGGACTGTCTCCAGGTTCGTCTGTTCTGGACTCAGTTGGGGGTTAGAGGTGTAGAGGGCAAAGGCGGGATAGATATCACACAAGCGCTGTTCAACGGCGGCTTTGCCTTCCTTGCGTAAAATTTCCATATTGGTTAGCAAGAAGCTACGCAGGCGACTTTCGAGCTGGAGGTTATCGAGAAATTTAGAGATTACACCAATATGACCCAGAACGATTTGATACCCGCTTAATCCTAAACGATTTAACCCTTGGGATGCGATCGCGATAATTTCGGCATCTGCCATCGCCCCTGTCGCGCCAATCAGTTCAATCCCCATCTGGTTAAACTGGCGGTAGCGTTCCTTCTGGGGGCGTTCGTAGCGGAAGGCGGAACCCGCATAGTAGAGGCGAATGGGTTGGGGAACGCCTTGCAGGTTGTCTACATAAGCGCGGACAACCGAGGCGGTAAATTCGGGGCGCAAGCAAAGGCGGCGGTTGCGGTAGATGAAGTCATAGAGACGGGGGGCGATTTCTTCACCGGATTTCCTTAAATACAGTTCTGTATATTCAATCAATGGCACGTCAATTGGACGATAGCCGAAGGATTGGAAGCATTGACGCAGGGTATCCTCAAGTTGTTTAGTGATGGCGTAATCATCGGGCAAGACATCGTTGACGCCCCGCACTCGTTCAATTTTGGTTGTTCGCATTTTGGTCATTTGTCATTTGCTCTATGTCATTCGTCATTTGCTCTATGTCATTCGTCATTCGTCATTCGTCATTTGTGATAATTGAACGGTTAGGTCGGGGCGGGTTTAGTTATATCAGGGTAACACCAAAGGTTAACGGTAAAACCCGCCCCTACAAAAGATATTTCATCGGAACGTCTCTACATCGCTTTGACGTTTACCGATAAATGGGTAGGGTAAAGTGGAAACAGCCACCACCTTTGGGCGAGGAATCGACCCAGATGCGACCATAATGGGCGCGGATTATGCGTTGGCACAAGGATAAACCAATCCCGTACCCGTCCTTGCCTTGATCGCGTTTGAGTCGGAAATGATTCTCAAAAATGCGATCGCGATTTTCTTCCGGGATACCCGGACCTGTATCATAGACCGAGACTTGAACTTTTTGGGTGGTGCGGTGCAGCATCGAAACCTGAATTTTACCCCCTTTTGGGGTGTATTTGTTGGCATTGTCTAGCAGATTGACGATGACTTGACGCACCAACTCACTATCGGCATGGACAAGGGGTAAATCCTGGGGAATATCTGTTTCCACAATCTGGGATTTGAGTTGGAACGACTCCTGCATTTGATTGAGAATATCTTGACACAAGGGTCCTAAAGCCAGTTTGCGGGGTTTAACATAAAAGTCGGCGTTGCTGCCTTTGGCGGCTTGCAGGATTTCCGTAATCATGCGATCAATGGTACGGAGTTGGATACGCGCTTGTTCCAATAACCGGGCTTTTAGCCGGGGGGTTAGTTCAGGGCGAGGAGATTGATTCGGGTTGTTTTGACCTAATTCCAGGGTATCTAAGGCAATAGATGCGGCGGTTAAAGGGTTGCGGATGTCATGGGCTAACATGGACAAAATTTGGTCTTTAAAATGGATATTTTCCCGCAGTGTTGCGTTTTCTTGGTTGAGGCGAAAAATTTCGTCCGTGAGTTGAATCACTTCGACGGAAGATGCCATGGAAGGTTTGGCAGATGAGCCATTCTCACTGGAGATATCCTCCTTAGCGGAGGAGATCATCTGCTGGGTTAACTCGGCTTTATAGTCTTCGAGACAGCGTTGCCAGCGTGACCAACAGTTCTTCAACTGTCCTACTAAATTCGTTCCCGCTAGGGTTTGTCGGGGTTGGGGATGAATCTTGAGCAGGGCTGGAGTGGCTACAATTTTAAAATGTTCGGCTAAATAGGGCTGTTCTCCCACCTTCACAATCATCAGTTCAAACGGATAGTCCTGTTTCAAGGACTCCAGATAGTTGCGGATGTGATGGATATGTTTCCGGGAACTGGGGCGCTCATCGACAAACAGCAGAAGCTGTAGGGTGGCTTCCCCGTCCGGAGAGTTCTCATGAGCGACCTGCATGAAATTGGGTGTTAGCACTCTTAACTGGGGCAATTGTAGGAGAACATTGGATTTGACTGCCTAGGGGCTGGGGGGTCTTTGCTTCCTTATAATTTAATCTCTATTTTAGATTTTCCGCAAAACTGAATAGTTTGTGAGGTTGATCTATCCTTTTCGTCCTAAAATCTTAAATGACTGTAAACCTCCCAGGCTATCCTAAACTTTTCGTTATCTAGCAATTCACGACTTCTATTCACTATGGCTATCGGCTACGTTGCGCTCGTCCTTCATGCCCATCTACCTTTTGTGCGGCATCCAGAAAGTGACTATGTTCTGGAAGAAGAATGGCTTTTTGAAGCCATCACCGAAACTTATGTCCCCCTCCTTCATGTCTTTGAAGGGTTAAAGCGGGATGGGGTGGACTTTAAAATCACCATGAGTATGACACCCCCTTTGGTGTCGATGCTAAAAGATCCTCTGTTGCAAGAGCGCTACGACAAACATCTAGCTCTACTCGAAGAGTTAGTTCAAAAGGAAGTCGAGCATAACGAACACAATGGTCATATCCGCTACCTAGCTGAACATTATGTGAACGAGTTCAGCATGATTCGCCAAACCTGGAATAACTATGGCGGTGACCTAGTGTTGGCATTTAAACAATTTCTCGACAGCAATAACCTAGAAATCATCACTTGCGGCGCGACTCACGGCTATTTTCCGCTGATGAAGATGTACCCCCAAGCTGTTTGGGCGCAAATTCAGGTGGCTTGTGAGCATTATGAACAAACCTTTGGGCGTCCCCCGAAAGGGATTTGGTTACCCGAATGCGCCTATTACGAAGGGGTGGAACGATTACTCGCCGATGCAGGCTTGCGCTATTTCCTCACCGATGGTCACGGGATCTTGTATGCCCGTCCCCGTCCCCGGTTTGGCACTTATGCTCCAATTTATACAGAGACAGGGGTAGCTGCATTTGGACGAGATCACGAGTCCTCTCAGCAGGTGTGGTCTTCGGAAGTAGGGTATCCGGGTTCACCGGAATATCGGGAATTTTACAAGGATTTAGGCTGGGAAGCCGAATACGAGTACATTAAGCCCTATATTATGCCCAATGGACAGCGCAAAAATACAGGAATTAAATATCACCGGATCACAGGTCGCGGATTAGGATTAGGGGATAAGGCGTTGTATGACCCCTATTGGGCGCGAGAAAAAGTGGCTGAACATGCAGCTAACTTTATGTTTAACCGGGAACAGCAGGTGGGTCATTTGGCTGGAATTATGCAGCGTCCGCCGATTGTGGTGTCCCCCTATGATGCGGAACTGTTTGGTCATTGGTGGTACGAGGGACCGTGGTTTATCGATTATCTGTTCCGCAAGTCTTGGTATGACCAGGGAACTTATGACATGACTCACCTGGCGGACTATTTGCAGGATAATCCCACCCAGCAAGTTTGTAAGCCTTCTCAGTCAAGTTGGGGGTATAAGGGATTTCATGAATATTGGCTGAATGAAACCAATGCTTGGATTTATCCTCACCTGCACAAAGCAGCGGAACGGATGATTGAGTTAGGGCGTCGCGAACCCGCCGATGAACTGGAATGGAAAGCACTTAACCAGGCGGCGCGAGAGGTACTCCTGGCGCAGTCATCGGACTGGGCGTTTATTATGCGGACGGGAACCATGGTACCGTATGCCGTTCGGCGGACGCGATCGCACTTGATGCGGTTTAATAAGCTTTACGAGGATATCAAGATTGGTAAAATCGACAGCGGCTGGTTAGAAAAAGTCGAGGAAATCGATAACATCTTCCCCAAAATTAACTATCGGGTTTATCGTCCATTGTAAAGATTGGGGACAAGCTATACGTCTCTACTTCGGGGCGGGTTTAGTCGCATCTAGGTGAGAGAATAAACGATAATAGTGAAACCCGCCCCTACACACCCACCAGGTTTCCTTGGATTTTGGGTGGCGAAGGGTCACGCGCTTATGCCCTCGCGCCAAAACTCAAAACTCTCCCCTGTGCATCCCCTTGGCACTATAACGACGGTTTTGATCAGCTTCAACCATTTGGCAATCCTCACAGAGTCCAAAAAATTCTAGGGTATGATAGTAAATTTGAAAGTGGTGGTTATCTTGTAACTGGGTCTCTAAATTGTGGACAGGACATTCCTCGATCGGAATTGATCGCCCACAATTGAGACAGGTGAGATGGTGTTGATCCTGCAATAAACTGTAGAGGGATTCGCCAGTCGCTAGAGTCCGCATTTGTACCACTCCTTCAAGTTTCAAGGCATCGAGAGAGCGGTAAACTGTGGCTAGACCCATACCTTGCTTCCGCTTGCGTAACTCGATATGAATATCCTGGGCAGAGACAGCACGATTTAAGGTTTTGAGCAACTTTAAAATTCGTTCTTGAGAACGGGTGCGTTGGGCTTTCATAGATTTAGGGGTTAACTAACAGTCCGTAAATATCTAGACAATCATTGACATAACTAGACATTTTTGATGATATAATACAGAAATGTCTAGTTTAACTCCCCAAGAAGCAGCTACTCGACTTTGTGTGACGGTCTTGCACGTTGCACC